>JAUVBH010000121.1 GCA_030591285.1 Thermoplasmatota archaeon | reverse complement strand
TGTTGAAATACTCGACATCTTCTCTCATCCTTAGCTCAGAATCTATCTGGACACGGGCCAGGGCGATCCTCATGTCCTGTATTTCCTCACTTTCGATGATGGTTTGAACACTATTGGGTAGCATTTCCGGCATGGCAAGAGTATCAGCAATGGTCTTGTAGATCTCAGGGACCTTTTTTGGTACCTCTCCCCCGAAAAGTGTTTCTAACGCCTGATCGAACTTGTTTTTTTTCCTTCCCCTTACCATGGCAATCCGACATAGAATGGTGGCTCCGGATTTATCCTTATCGCAATTTTCAACAAAGTGGTAAAATACCCCCGATCAAATACCCTAGTATGCCTCATTTTCTCTTGGGTAACTATCGCTTTGAGGTTGGAAAGATAATTTGCGTTGAGAGAGAGGATGAAAAGGATGAACCCTTGATCTTCATGAAACCCCCATCTTCCATCATACATCAGGGTGATGACATCATCCATCCAGGGCTTGGCAGCGAGCTTGGATACAACCTGTGCCTCGCTATGGCTGTAGGAGAAAGGATCGAAGGGAACGCCAAAGCAAAGATGTCCCACCTTCTGGGACTCGGTGTTCTTTTTGATATATTTGATGTCAAGGAATTTGAATCTAGCAGGAAGGATGGGCTTCCATGGTTGATCGCAAAGGGTCGCGATACATTCTGCCCTATCTCAGAGTTCGCCTCACTGAAGGAAGCAGGTGATCCATATGGTCAAGAGGTTTACCTTGAGATCAATGGGGAGGAGGTATTGAAGACCACCACCAGGGAGCTGGAGATCGGACTTGAAGAGGCAATGCTTCACATTTCCGAGTTCATAACCCTTGCGCCAGGTGATATATTGGCTGTTAGGGTAAAAGGCGGGGGAGGGAGGATCAAGAAAGAAGATGAGATAGAAGCAGGGATCTCATCCATAGGCATATTGAGGAACAATGTCACAGGTTCCTCGATCACCCCTTAGATCATCCACCGGCCAATGTCTTTGGAACATTTTTACTAAGCCCCAAAAGGCAAGGGATTTATATGAAAAAAGTGACATTTCCATTGGAGACAGAATTATCTATTTTTTTATGTCAAGATTATAGTAAATGGTTATAATTCTTACAAGTTTTTCTATCATTTCTATGCTTCTCAAGTATGACACGACATCTGCCACAAAATTGTAAAAATGTTACAATTTCCATTGGAAAACCATGATAATTCTTAAATAATACTGGTGCATATAGGTGTTTTGCCCGGTAACGGTTGCGTTCCAACGGTCCATGTTGTCCGGATCGGAATGTGATTTCCGGCGCATCAAAGGGGTTTGAAGATGATCTTCTTCGGGAGAGATTTTTCAAATTTGAGACGCTTGGTTAGGGGTGTTCGAGCTTCTGTTCAAACATCACTATCAAGCATCAAAGGATCTGGCCTTTGCTCTCATCCCCAACACCCGACCTGACACCGTCCTTCGGGATCGTTGAAGGAGAGGCCTTGAGGAAAGACCTTCGAGAGAAGGTTTTAAAGGAGTGGAGGTTCCCCATTGCCTCGGCATAAGGGAAGACGAGTACCGCCATGCGAACCGGACCCGCGGAGGCCCGGCAACCAAAAGGATCCTGCCCCTTCGGGGGAAGGAACCAAATGGGAACCAAACCTCCAAGGCTCCACCCAGGAACTCCGTTGATATTCCCTCGGGAGCATCAAAAGAGCGAACGGATGGGACCTGGGATCCACCCAACCATGGGGTGAGACGTCCTCGGACGGATCATCATATGGGACGGGTTCCTTTGGGCGATCTACCTGCCTTCGTTTCCCTTCTTCGGAGGGGACTCGAATAGGAAGATCATCCATATCGAAGGGAACTCCACTGGGAACTCACCTCCCCGGAGGTAAGAACCCTATGGAAGAACCTAAGAGAAGGATGCCTGGACGCTCCCCCCTGACCATCCTTCGGGATGGGATGGAACGAGCCAAAAGATATCCTTGGGAAAAACGCAGAACGGAAGTTCCCCCGGTCCCCGTGGGAACACCCCGCATGAGGATCATGGAGGATCCGAGCTTGCTCGGGACCACCAAACACCTCCAGGGGGCTGGTCAGGATCATTTGGGGTCTCACGAACCTCCTTCGGGCGGTTACCCCGCGACCCGCTGGGTCTTTGATCCTCTGGGTCAATGACCCCTTGGGTCAGAAATGTGCTCGGAACCGGGCTGATGGGGGAAGGGGCTTCGGCCTCTTCCCCCATTGTCATTTTTGAAGAATTTCAGAGAAAGATTTAAGGACAGTCCAGTCACCTCGATATTGTTTTATATCTAATGTAGTTTAACGGGCAAGGTGTCGAGATGTTCTCGAAACGGATCCGCAATGTTCAACCGTCGGCCACCGTTCAGTTGGCGAATAAGGTCAAAAGGTTGAAAAAACAGGGTCTTGATATTATATCATTCACCCTGGGTGAACCAGATTTTCCAACTCCCAAGCATATTGTAGATGCGGCAAAGGATGCACTCGACAACGGGATGACCCATTATGCCCAGTCCAATGGAATGCCCGAGCTCAGGGAAGCCATTTCAGATCATATCAAACCAAAGAACGGGATACACGCTGATCCCGAAGATATAATGATCATGCCCACAAAGTTCGCTCTATACGCTGCAATACAGACACTTATAAGCAAAGGAGAGCAGGTGATCTTCCAGAATCCTGGGTGGGTATCATACGGGCCGATGGTAACCATGGCCAACGGGACCCCGGTTCCGGTCAAGATGTCCTACGAGGATGGGTGGAACTGGAACCCTGAGGATATCCGTTCCCATGTTACTCCCAGAACCAGGGCAATTATCCTAAACACTCCTTCGAATCCAACAGGTAGTGTAATTCCAGAGGAAACATTGAGAGCGATAGGTGACCTTGCAGAGGAGAAGGACCTGATAATAATCTCCGATGAGGTCTATGAGAACCTTGTATATGATGTTGAACATTTTTCCATAGGTTCCATAGACAAGATCAAGGACCGTGTTGTCACCGTATCCGGTTTCTCCAAATCCTATGCCATGACAGGATGGAGGGTGGGGTGGATGGTTGGAAAGAAGGAGATCATGAGGATGGTGAACAAGCTCCAGCAGCATTCCATAACCTGTCTTCCTCCTTTTATTCAGATGGGTGCTGTAGCTGCTCTGAAATGTGGAAACCAGTGCATTTTGGATATGAGAGATGAGTTCCAACAGAGAAGGGATCTGCTGATACCTCTCCTAAACGAGATACCGGGGGTAAGCTGCGAAGTTCCCCAGGGCGCTTTTTATGCCTTCTTCAAGATGGACCTTGGCTTCAAATCAATGGACCTCGCTGAGATGCTTCTCTATAAATCTCATGTAGCATTGACCCCTGGATCCGCTTTTGGAAGCGCTGGTGACGAATTCATGAGAATGTCATATGCATCTTCAAGAGAGAACCTGATCGAAGGGGTGAAACGAATTGGAGATTTCGTCAAATCTTTGGAAAAGGGAAAGGAATTATAATTCCCGAACCTCGACCCGCTCTGGACCATGATCATAATTCTGTGAAAGATCATGGAAATACTGGACCTCCTGGTCATTTCTCCTTTTTCTGATTCCAATCAGGACCAATACCCCTCCAATAATGATCAGTACGATCACGGGAACACCAATAGCAACATAGGGCAACCATTCCGGATCAATATCGATATCAATATCCGACCTAACAATGTTTCCAGCTTCATCCCTGACCTCGACCGTTAATGTATGATCTCCATCCGGGAGAGTGATCTTGATATTGGGGTCTGATGTCCAATCAGCGATCACACTTTGACCCTCAAGCACCCTGAACTGGATGTCCATTCCATCAGTAGAATCCGAGCAGTCGATCAGGAACGTATTTCTGCTCTGCTTCATGGTGTCCAATCGCAGTATCGGCTCTTTTGTATCTACTCTGAATATCCTTACCTGTTCATCTTCTTCATTCCCTGCTCCATCTGTGGACTGAACATGAAGCTTGAATGTACCTTCTCTTCCGGGAACATCGATTGGTCTTTGATATGTATTGACCTCTCCTTTCCCTTCCCACCAGTAGATCGTCTGGGCATCAATATCTGTCCTCAGTTCGATCAAGGGTTTGTTCTTGTACCATCCACCACTGTCCGGGCTTCTCACATCAAAGATGGTGATCGGTAATATTGTATCCACTTTGAATTCCATCTCTTCGATCGGGCATTGGTTTCCAGCATCATCCTCGGCATAGAACTGGACCTCATGCTCTCCATGACCTATCTCGAATCTAGTGATATCTGTCTCCCAATCACCACCGTCCAAGCTGAAATAGAGAGTAGATCCCAGATTATCATGCCAGTCCATTCTTATGGTGGGATTGGTTATGAAAAATCCTTCCAGACCATCCGGTTCGGAGGGTGAGACCTTACAGTCGGTGGATGGATCAGTGGTGTCAACCTTGAGCGGAATGCTCATTGTCTCTCCAATATTTCCAGAAATGTCAATTGAACGATATTGCAAGATATGATTTCCATCTTCTAGATGAAAGGATCCATCATAGCTAACGAACTGGTCCTTGGTAGAATATCTATACTCGACCCTTGTATCAAATTCATTCGAACTCAGAGTGATCAATGGACTGGTTATATACCAACCATTCTTGCCATCTGGTTCATCGATGGAGATATCAACGATGGTTTCTGGAGGTGTCGTATCTACTTTCAGGTCCAACCAGATGGACTCCGATGTTCTACCGGCCTCATCCACTCCGTATATTGGTATTGAATGAAGACCTTCAGGGACAAAGAACTGGTCTTCATAAAGCAGTTTTTCTCCATATATTGTATAATAGATGTTTACCGGGGCTCCAATATCATTTCCATTCAGACCCAGGGTAATGAGAGGTTCAGTTCCGAACCATCCATTCTCACCATCCGGTGACCCTGGAACCATTGAAACTGTAATGTTGGGAGTTGAGAGGTCGATCTTGATGGAGATATGTGTCTCATCTTCGAGGTTTCCTGCTCCATCCTCCCCGAAGAAATGCAGGTCATGGATCCCTTCTCCGATCGATGGAATGGTATAGTTCATTGATGAATTCAAGATCCCGGTCTGCCCGGATCCGAATCGATAGTGAACATCGGCTTTCTCGTTTGGAACCAGCGAGATAATGGGATCTGTCAAATACCACCCGTTCTCACCCTCCGGTTCAAGAGGATCAGTCACTAAACTGGTTACTGGAGCGATCATATCGGATATTCTGATAAAGTCCCTGCGGGGCAAATAATTGTGTTTTGTCACAGTAAGGTTAATGTCGCAGAACCAATCAAGTTCGAGATCGAACAACGCATACCCTTCGCTATCTGTAACGATCCTGGAGAACACTCCTCTTTCAAAGTTCTGCAGGGTTACATTGGCATCTTGTAATGGGTTCCCGTCTTCGTCTTTCACCTGGATCTGAATATGTGGGTCCAGATCATCTTCATGGAACACCTCGATATCCAGGTCCCCATTCTGCCCGGTCCAGAAATCCACCGTAGGTTCTCCCAGTAATGTGAATTCCAACCAGCAGAGTGAAACCTCTTTGTTATTATTGTTTGCAAACTGGTTTCCCCATACCTCGGCATAATGCATTTTGGCATCTGTGAAGGCACTCCCCAGGGTGAATTCCTTGACACCACCCAGCTGTCTCGCAATATCCTCCTGAAGTCCATTATCATATGGGAGGTATCGATTGGCACCTAGGATACCC
>JAUVBH010000104.1 GCA_030591285.1 Thermoplasmatota archaeon | reverse complement strand
CGAGTTCTTCTTCGAAGAGACCGTCCCAATCTGGGTAAAGGATGATCAGCAAGCTGATACAAGATTGAACGCTGGAGATGGTGTTTATCACCCTTCATCTGATGACAACGTTATTCTGAGTGCTATCAAGGATAACGAGTATGCTATTGGATACTTCGGGTTCGCCTATTACAAGGAAAACACGGAGAAGGTCCAGGCCGTAAACATCGCTGAGCATGATGACGACTATGAGGAGCCATCATTGGCGAATGTTGCGAACTACCCGATGTCAAGACCCCTGTACGTATATACGGATGGTATCCCGGAAGAGGGATCCGCAATCAACAATTACCTCAGGTATGTCTTCGGTGATGGTCAAGAGATCATCCCAGAAGTGGGTTATGTGAGGTTAAGTTTGGTCGACAATACTTTGTTGACCTCTCAGCAGAACAAACTTGGTGTCTGATCTGGTGGGAAGGTCAATGGGGTTCTTCGATAGAGGTTCTACAGAGCTGAAGAAAGCTCCCTTGACCAAGAAAGTAGCGAAGCTCTCGGAGAGGGTGGTGGTCTCCACCCTCTTCTCCGCTTCCAGTGTTTCTGTTTTGATCAGTGCCGCAATTTTGTATACCCTTATTGAAGGCTCGATCAAGTTCTTCAATTTCGATGAGGTGTCGATCTGGGATTTTCTTTTTGGTAGTGAATGGATCCCAAGTGGGACCGATCCCAGTTTTGGCATCTATCCTCTTCTTTCTGATACAATTCTTATTGCCGGTGGAACCATACTTCTTGCCGGCCCCATTGGAATTGCTGCTGCCTTGTTCTTATCGGAATATGCTCCATCAAAAGTTAGGAACGTTGCGAAACCTGTAGTTGAGCTACTGGCTGGAATTCCTTCGATCGTCTATGGTTTCTTTGCATTGTTCACAATAGGGCCAATAGTCAGGGAAATATTTCCAGAAGCCACCTATTTCAACGCCCTACAAGCGATAATCGTCATGACATTCATGGTGCTGCCGATCGTGGTCAGCATCTCAGACGATTCCTTAAAAGCAGTTCCTAGGCACATGAGGGAAGCCAGTCTGGCGATGGGTGCAACGAAATGGGAAACATCGATCAAAGTTGTGATCCCCGCAGCTGCCAGTGGTATCTCAGCATCTGTTCTACTTGGTGTCGCAAGGGCTATTGGCGAGACAATGGTTGTAACCCTGGCTGCGGGTTCAATATCAGGGGGGCACTGGAATCCATTGATGGAGATCCAGCCTATGACCTCCTTCATTGCACAGACCGCTACTGGAGATATTCCTCCAGGTACGCCTCAGGCTGAGGCCGCTTTCGCAGTGGGCATTACTCTTTTCATTATGACATACTTCGTTAACAGGATAGCAGGAAGGGTCGTCCTTCGGATCAAAAAAGGATCAATTGTGAAAAAGGAACCATCCAGGGTCCAGAAGTTCATCAGGAAGAATACAATAGATCGGATCAGAAAACCAGTTGAGATCACCAAGGAGATGATCTCCTACAGACCTATCAGGATAGATAGGTCCATAAAGTTCATAGACAAGACCAAATTGAAGGGAAATCTTATCAGAAGAAAGATAAAAGGATATTTTGGAGTCTCGACAACGGTCCTCAGTCTTGTCCTTGCCTTCGTCTTCCTGATATATCTTCTTGTGGAGGTCTTCATCAAGGGAGCAGGATCGATATCCTGGGATTTCCTTACCAGCGAACCTGGGTTCAGAGTAACAGAGGCCAGCATAATGCCTGCCTTGACAGGTTCCGTCTTTTTAATGCTCCTTACTTTATTGTTTGCAGTTCCGCTTGGTGTTGGGACTGCGGTGTATTTCAATGAGATCGCCAAAGATACGTGGTACACAAGGTTCCTGAGAAACGTAATTCAGAACCTCGCAGGTGTCCCCTCGATAGTATTCGGCCTTGTAGGTTTGGCGATTTTTGTAAGGTTGTTCAATTTTGGACCAAGTTTACTCGCTGGAAGCATGACGTTAGCATTGATGATAATGCCGATAATCGTGGTCTCTTCCGAAGAAGCCCTCAAATCGGTTCCACAGTCGTTCAGGGATGCTGCAAGGGGTGTGGGTGCAACACGATGGCAGACTGTGAGAGACCATGTTCTCCCCAATGCTGTACCAGGTATCATTACCGGATCAATATTGTCGCTATCAAGGGCAATTGGAGAGACTGCCCCTATCCTGTTCATTGGCGCTTTCTTCGCTAAAACTGCACCATCGGGAGTAATGGACAGCTTCGTGGCACTACCACTAACGATCTTCTTCTGGTCCAGACACGCCCAGGATGAGTACCATGAATTTGCATCTGGAGCGATCTTGGTTTTGTTGGTTATTCTGTTGATAATGAATGCGATCGCTATCTTCATCAGATACCGAAGTCAAAAAAGGAGGGTATGGTGATGGTTTTTGGATTTCTAAGTAGTGGAAACAATAAGAAAGGAAAGGAGAGAAAGAAGCTCCATGATAGCTCTGGGAACAACGGAAAAAGGAGCTCCAATGATATTATACTCAAGGATATCAACATCTTCTATTCTGGAAAGCAAGCGATCAAAGACGTGGATATGACTATCCCTGAAAAGAAGGTCACAGCTTTTATCGGCCCATCCGGCTGTGGTAAATCCACCCTCCTCCGAAATATCAACCGTATGAACGATGAGATAGTTGGCTGCACATACGATGGAGAGATACTTTGGCAAGGGACCGATATCCTTGAGAAGAAGGTGGACCCGGTCGCTTTGAGAAGACGGATCGGAATGGTTTTCCAGAAACCAAATCCATTCCCCAAAACAATATTCGATAACATCGCATATGGTCCCAAACTTCTTGGAATTCGAAACAAGAAGAAGCTCAAGGAGATCGTGGAGAAATCGTTGAGAGATGCAGCACTTTGGAACGAGGTGAAGGACAGACTCAACGATTCTGCCATGGGTCTATCTGGGGGTCAGCAGCAAAGATTGTGCATTGCCCGCGCTCTCGCAGTTGAACCAGATGTAATTCTCATGGATGAGCCTTGTTCCGCTCTTGATCCTATTGCGACAGCAAAGATCGAGGATCTGATCAACGAGCTGAAGAAGGAGTATACTGTTGTGATCGTGACACATAATATGCAACAAGCTTCAAGGATCTCTGATTTCACAGGCTTCATGTATCTTGGAGAATTGATAGAGTTCGGAAAGACCAGACAGATCTTCGAGAATCCGAAAGAGGACCTTACGGAAAGATATATTACAGGTAGGTTTGGATAGGTGATAATATGCCTGAAAAGTTCGACCATGAAATGGGGTTGTTGAACGAGGACATCTGGAATATGGGAGTTCTTTCCCAAAAGATGCTCTTGTTAGCTGTAGAATCTCTGAAGAACAGGGATAAGGATCTGGCTGATAAGGTCCTTGGAATGAAAGAGGAACTATACGATTATGATCAACATATCGAAGAACACACCCTGAAGGTCCTCATACTGTATCAACCCGTGGCAAAGGAAATGAGGAACCTTGCCTGCATACTTAAGATGATTACCTACCTTACAAGGATCGGAAGGTATGGGTACGACATCTCCAAGGTCACGCTGGAGCTTGCGGATCAACCTCTTGTCAAGAAGCTAATCGACATTCCCAACATGGCGAAAATTGTCGCCGGTATGCTTGACGATGTCCTCAAGGCCTGGGAGACTGAGGACCTTTCACTGATCGAGGACTTCACGGAGAGGGACGACGTTCTGGACGAGGAGAGGTACTCGATATTCAGAGAATGTCTTACTTACGTGATGGAAGATCCAAAGACGATAACAAGATGCATGCATTACGTCATGGTTGCCAGGTACCTGGAAAGATGCGGCGACCACTGTTGCAAGATAGCTGAAAAAGTTGTCTACAAGGTGGAGGGTAAGCACGTTGAGATCAGTTGAGGGACCGAAGGTCCGGATCCTCTTCGCTTGCACAAATAATTTCTGCCGGTCCCAGATGGCCGAGGCAATTCTCAGGCACCATTTTGGAGATGAATTCGAGGTTTTCAGTGCCGGGACCGAGCCAATTTCTGTGAACAAGCATGCCATTACTGTATTGGAAGACAAAGGCATCAATACCACGGGTTTGAGGTCTAAATCTGTTGATGAATTCATTGAGATGGATATCGATGAAGTGATTACTGTATGCGACAATGCAAAGGAGGCTTGTCCTTTCTTTCCCGGAGCCAAGGAAAATACACACCAGGGATTTGTGGATCCTCCTGAGCTTGTCGTAAAGGGAATGCCTCCTGAGGAAGCGTTTTCAAAGGTCGGGGATGAGATAGAAGATTGGATACTGGAGCATTTCTCACCCTGATCAATAATCATTGATCGCTCATCAAATAACAATACCTCTGACCTGGGACATCCAGAAAGTTGCAAATGAAGCCCATGCAAGTCCCCATTTCGATACTCTCAGGGATAACCTGTTGAACTTGTTCTCTCCCTCGGTATCCCTTGCTCTTCTTGCAACAGAATGTGCAAGGAAAGAAAGAGGTAGGATTATCAATCCCGTGAAAGCAAGGTAAGTGGATAGTATCGAATCCCTGAACCGATCAAGTCCCGTTGGTTTCTCAGGAACAACACTAAGCCATTCGACATCATCTTCCTTTCCAATGAGGTTCAACTTTGGAACTTCGTGCCATATTCGGTTTTTATTATGACTTGGTTTGAACAGGTTCATCAATCCTGTCAAAACAACAACGAAGGACCACTCGGCTGATCCCTTGAAATTCTTCTTCTCCCAAAGGATCAATAGTAGATGCCATGTTAGTATCGAAGCAACAACAGCTGCAACTGACCAGAAGAGCCCTTCTCTTCCTGTTACAACATTGACGCCGGGGAAAAGACTGATGAGGTTCAGTGGGATCGTATCTAGGTACTGAAATGTGTAGATCGTCAGAGAGACGATGGCAAACCTTCTGAAAAAGACAGTTTTCCTGGCGAATTCTTTTGACAGGCCTCTGTATTCAATCAACCTAAGGGCCATTGATAGGAAAATTAATTGACCTCCCGTTGTAAGAAGCAGGAGGGGGAACCAGATATTCAGACGAAGTATCTGGTATGTGTTCTCGACAAGATTCTCTACCGAATCAAGTCCTGTGAGCCACATTACAGTGATACCAAGGGCCCCAACAAAGAACATTGCTGCTCCGACCTTCATACCTCTGTGTGGTAGGTATTTCGGGGGCTTATCCATGGAGAGGTAGATCCCCATGATCGCTCCTATGAATGATATGAATAAAAAGGGAAAGAGAGGCTCGGTCTGACCGGCAAGCGGCCCGAGGAAAAATAATTTCACGAGATCCAATAACCCACTGGTCCCGATCAATGGATACTGGACCAGAAGATCGGTTCCAGAATGTGTGGCGAAGGGATATCCTGGAACCACCCAGTTGGCGAATCCCCACATGAAAGGAGTAAGAAAGATAACTGCCACAATGAGGCCGATATAGATCTTCACATTCCTGGCAACTTTATCGATCCCACCCTTTCTGTATAGAAAATACTGGATCGCAGAATTGATGAGAATGCACCAAGCAATGGTGTGTAGGGTCATGAAGTGAAAACCTCGGTACAGTATCCTTGCCGAGTTCGAGGCAGCCACATCAACAAAAGAAGCTCCAGCAGAGGGATCGAAATATGCTATTCTTCCCAGAAATCCATGGTGTCCAATGGTTGATTCCGCTAAAAATGCAAAAGCCAGCAATAACAGACCAACTGCCATCTGTTTACCTATCACGCCCTCGATTTCCTTCCCCTTGTCCAGTTGGCCTTTAATGGATAATGTGTGTGATGTTGCAGATACCATGAGAAAGAGTCCTGCCATACCTCCAAAATATGCCAATGAGAGCAATCCAACGATGTGGAGCAGGGATTTATCGGACATCTGATCTGTTCCGAGCCATGAGCTGTCATACACTCTTCCAAAGACATGGAGCCCTGCCATTCCCATGATGCAAAGTCCTCGGATGAAATCCAGGGTGGAAACTCGTTTCATTGTTAATGAGTATGAAATAAGAACTATTAATAGTTTTATTTTATACATTAATGCTATGAGAAGCGACTACTTTATGTGGTGGAAGTGGAGTTTTTATATATGCTGTAACCTATTCTTGTCCGGAGATCCAACATGGTGTCACCACTTCCAGATGTTCCCAAACTCAACTGGTTCGAACTTGAGATAATGTATTATCTCATG
>JAUVBH010000082.1 GCA_030591285.1 Thermoplasmatota archaeon | reverse complement strand
CCCCGTTCACATCTCCTGGACAAGCGACCGACCAGCCGGCATAACCTCTTTCTCCAATGTATGATCCATCAGGATGGGTCAAAGTAACATCCCTTGACCAACCAGAACGTTTTCCTAAAATGACATTGAACTTTCCAACACTGGTCCCTGATGATGATTTTCTGTAGAACTTTTCCCCGATTATCATGTCATCGAGTCCATCTCCGTTCAGGTCCCCATCCAGTGCAACACTGCATCCGCTGGTCCCATCATCATCGGCTCCGAACCATGAAGCACTCACACTTGAGTGGGCAATATAGTATGGGAAACTGGGTCGTCCAAGAACAAGGTATGTTTTTCCCGAAAAGTTGGTATTTGTGACCTCGTGCCTGGGAGCTCCGATGAGAATATCATCATATCCATCCCCGTTGACATCTCCACCTGAGGCAACAGCTTTCCCGTACTCATCCTCGTTATTCTCCCCTTGAAGTCTGACATCGGCCCTGGATAGGTCAACATCATTCCTCCAACCACTTGGTTTTCCGAAGATTATGTACGCCCTTCCTCTCTGGCCTCCAGTTGGTCTATACTCATCTGCTCCAATTATGATGTCGTCATATCCATCTCCGTTAACATCCCCTGCAATGGTAACAGCCACTCCAGCTCTGTCATTGGATTCCTCTCCTATGAAGGATGCATCGGATGAAGATAGGTTGACATCACTGGACCATCCTCCTCTCTTTCCAAAGAATAGGTAGACCTTACCTGCTGTGGATCCCCCCTCATCATTTCCATGGGCCCCTATCACAAGATCATCGATCCCGTCTCCATTCACATCTCCTGAAAGGTCCATGGAGAGACCGGACGAATCCCCTATCGTCTCCCCGTAGAACCTGGTACCTATCGAGCTTAGGTTGACATTAAAATTACCCCAGTTTATTGGGTCCCTTCCGAATGCCTGGAAATCCATATGATCCGGGATACCATCGTTATCATCATCAGGATCGAAGAGATCTCCCAAACCATCTCCATCAAAATCACGATCGCAGTAGATCGAAACGGATTCTGAAAGGTCTGAAAGATCTCCATTTATGTCTCCTGCGGCCACGCTGTAATAATATGTTCGTCCTATGGTCACCTCATTATCCAGATAGGACCTCCCCGTTGAACCAGTGGTATCTACAAGTGAATAGGTAGCCCCATCTCCTGATCTGTAGATATTATATGATGAGATCTGATAAGGCCAGAAGTGTGGTATATTCCATGAGACCGTAATCGTAGAACCATCCTCTTCCAGGCTGGCACGTACATCCCTTGGAATTGGAGTTTTTCCATTGCACAGGATGAGATAGGTTTGACCTGAGGCAGACCCTCTCTCGTCGTTCAAGTATGCTCCGATCAGCACGTCGTCGAATCCATCTCCATTGACGTCACCTCCACCTGCAACACTGTAACCCGAGTAATCACCAGCAGCTTCTCCCTGGAAAGAGGCTATTCCAGCCGATACTTGTATTTCATTAACCCAACCGGTTGCCCTCCCAAGGATCACATAGGTTTGTCCAGCATTGGTGAAGGGCTCATCATTATTTTTTGTGGAGATCACGATATCATCGTAACCATCATCATCAACATCTCCAGCTCCTGCAAGAGCCCAGCCAAGTTCATCGGATATCTCTTCGCCTACAAATGACCCATCTGCTGATGATAAGCTCGTATCCATCGCCCATCCCGATGGGTCTCCCAGGATCAGATAGCCCTCACCTGCTTGTGCACCACCACTATCACTGTCCTGTGCACCGATCAGAACGTCATCGTAACCATCTCCGTTAACGTCCCCCACACCTGCAGCGGTTTCTCCTGAGTGATCGGTAAGTGCTTCTCCTCGATATGAAGCGTCAGCAGAGGAAAGACTTGTGTTCCTTGCCCATCCGGAGGTCTTTCCGAATATGATGTAGGTTTGACCTGCCTGGGACAAAGCTTCCCCATTGAAAGGGGCCCCGATAATGAGATCATCATATCCATCTCCATTGACATCTCCAGCGCCATCTATCGCAGTTCCAGCGACATCGTTCGCAGCCTCTCCTCTGAACGAGGCATCTGCAATTGATAGGTCAGCACTTTCTCTCCAACCGGAAGCTTTTCCAAATATGAGGAAGACCTTTCCGGCTTGGGATGCTGCTTCATCATTGTCAATGGCCGATATCAGGAAATCGTCATATCCGTCGCTGTTGACATCACCAACCCCAGCCAGATACTCACCGGATTGATCGCTCGTGGTCTCTCCCACAAATGACACATCAGCATCAGCAAGATCTGTATCCAGACCCCATCCCGACCCTTTTCCGAATATGAGGTAGGTCTTACCAGATGAGCTTCCTCCCTCATCATTTCCATATGCTCCGATCAGGATATCATCATATCCATCTCCATTGACATCTCCAGCGCCATCAACTGCCCAGCCCGCATAATCACTTGTAGTCTCCCCAATGAAGGATGCATCCGCATTCTCAACACTGGTATCGGTGCCCCATCCGGATCCTTTACCGAAGAAGAGGTAGACCTGCCCGGCATATGATCCTCCCTCCTCATTCCCGTAGGCTCCCATGAGAATGTCATCTATCCCGTCTCCGTTAACATCACCTGCAATAGCGACATTTTGTCCACAGTAATCGTTCGTAGTCTCTCCCTGAAATGATGCATGGGCGTAGGAAAGCGATGTGTTCCTTGAAAGATCAGCATCAGCTTCCTCGCTTCCAACAAGTATGATCGTAGAGCAAAACAATACTGTAATTAGTAACAATACAACTACACTTCTTCCTCTATCCATTGGGATGCCCCCAATGTGTGAATGTTGTAATCAATAATTAAGAGGTTCGGGTTCTTCAGACAAAGAATCGTGAGTTCTCTATCACTCAGGACACATCAAACATTCTTTGATCTCAGAAGAGAGAATATTGGTTTCTTCTTCCAGCATGGTCTTGGCGCACTGATGACAGGTCTCATCTGACCTCATTGGCTGGTCAATGACCAATCTTGGAAGTCTTTCTCCAACTTCAAGGGCCCCGGATTTCAGGTTTTCATTGATATTCTTCAACAGGTCCATGTTCTTGCTAATCAATCTTGCATGGTTCATGAAAACGATCATCGCTGCAATAGCTGGTTTCGGTTTCAATCCAGGGAATGTGAAGAAAGCCTCCCCTTCCTTGTATCTGATCCTTACAAGAGGATGATCGAATCCCTTCATGTCAAGAAGTGAGAGGTCTATTGCCCCCCAGATATCATGCTCCCAGATGTCAACGTTCTCCTGGGCCTTCCTCATGAAGAGCGAGGGCTTGATATTCTGCATCTGGAAAAATGCAAGCCTCTTGTTGGTCATTATGAGATATCCGTTTGTTACCTCACCATTTATTATCATGTTCGAGGGTTCTTCCCAAATCATGAGTTCATCTTTCTCAAGGTTCATTTTTCATCACCTTTTTGATCGTTTAAACTGATCGTGAAGATGGAACGAAATGATAAGAGATAGACATGATGCCTGACACTTATGGAAATTGCAAAGATGTAAGGTTTTTATTTTGAGATCAGATCGTATGTGTGGCATTATATTGGCGGAATTCCATGGTCATTCAATCAAATTTCAGATCCAGGATATCAGAAGGTTCCATGACCTCTATTCCTTCTATCATGATCATATTCTTATCAGGTACTATGAGGATCCTCTTCTTCACATCATATGACAGGAGTTTCTCCCTGACCTTGGATACTTCATCAGTTCCTATCTTTTTCTTCCATTTCACTTCCATCACTGCAACCGGTTTCTTGAACCTGACAAATATTCCATCGATCTCATTTTGGGGGGAATGGTCCACGAACTCTGTTGTGCCAGTTCTTTCCGAAATTGAATTTCTGAGGCAATCCTCCATTATGTGCGGTAATAGCTCTTCAACCAACATCTTCAATTCGTTTCTGGATAGGTTGCGCTCAGATATGTTGTATCTTTCATCCAATGAGAAGAATGCCCATGTCAGGGGCGAACAATGTCGATAAATAAACTTGTTCTTATTGTATACCTGGACCCGTTTCAAGATCCCAATATCCATAAGGTTCAATATATATTGTTGAACAAGAGAAGGATCGTCCTTTCGGATCAACTTCCTGGAGAACAGAAACGAAGCGATCTCACCTGATGTGTGTTTTCCAACAGCTACTGACCTTAGGATGCCTTCATAGGTGCTTGATAGCTTCCTATCTTCCTCGGAGAAGATCTCTCCGATCAGAGCGGGTACGGTCAATATGGATCCTTTGATGGCTTCCACCGGGTCCTTATATCCTAGGGAAATGACAAGTGGCTCCTGTCTGAACGCCTGCAATTCATAGTATTTTTTACCTTTGCCAGGCACACACCTCAATAGATCCATAAATGAGATCAGTGGAACCTTTACCTCGGATACTTTTCCTAAAAGGGGTGAGGAGCTGGAGATCAGTTCATGCGAGAGGTGCAATGTTGATGATATCAGGATCAATCTTCCTTTAATGTCCATGGAATGCAGAATGTCCAGAAGTTCAGATCCTAGCCTGTGAAACTCATCTATGACCACCGTTTTTTCATCTGCAAGGTCTCGCTTCAAAAGCTCCAACATTGTATCTTGACCTATGGTTCTCCAATCCTTCTTCGAGATCACTGTCCTGTCGCGTTTTATGAAATAGAAGTTATTATAGGTCAGGAAATTGGATGCCAGAAAGGTCTTACCTGTCTTTCTCCTCCCGTAGACCATTATCCATTTTCCGCTGTTCAGGTCCTTGACAAGTTCGGGCCTTACAATAATCATGATTAGTATAATGGTCATTATTGTTATTAATATTTTCTTTTCCCTGTCCATTCAAAAAATCATTCAAATTTCAAGGTATCATAAGAAAAGGTTACGAAAGTTCGGATATCGAAAAATATTTTGAATTTTATATTGTGGTCCCGATCCCCTTTCTTCGGAAACCAATTTATTCCATCATCAATATACTCGGATCGTTTTACCGGGGAGATAATAATGGGAAAGCTCATCATTGCTGGTCTCTGTTTTTTATTGATCATATGTTTTATTCCAGGTTGTATCAACAGCAGCGATGATGTCGATGATGGAGAGGGAGGAATAGGAACTGCTGACTTCACAAAAAAGGGAGCGCTTGATTTCGGATTGAAGGTGGTGAAGACCTATTTCACGAACAACATGGCTGAATTCAAATCCTATCTTGATGATGAGGTCTACATAATGGAAGGTGATGGACCATATACCAAAGCTCAGGTCATCAAATTCCTGGATGAGGATGATCACGTCGCTTCTGAAGATTTTACCAAACATAGTTACCAGGAATATATTGACACATACGCTCCATATGTTTTGGATGTTGATGGGACCAAGGCCCAGTACGAGGGTCTCGTTGACGCAATGATCGGACTCGGTTGGGACTTTGATGAGGATGATTATGTTTTCATGGGGTGGGCAACGAAATCCGGAGATGAAGATGATGGATTCCTCTGGGATGACCCTCTGGTATTCGGAGTAACCCACGAGGATGGCAAGTGGGCTTTCAAGGCTTTCAGTAGTTAAAATTCACCATCAATCAATATTTTAACAACAACATGCACCAGTATAATTGGGGGTTCTGGACCATGCACACAAAGAGGGTATTTTTCCCTGGTCCTGACAGAAGTTCTACTTTCTATCCCTGGCAATAGGTGTTATCCTCCTCCTCGCAATCATCATCCTGATGTTCATCTTCAAGAGATCAGATTCAAACGAAATAGAAAAGGAAGAATAAGCCGAACCACATTGAAACTATTGAGTTCAATGTTATTGTTGATATTATGTTCATGAGGTTTATTCGACCATCTCAATGATCAGATCAATAAAAGGAAGATATGAGCAGGAATGAAGGAATAATTACGTCGGCTATCAAGTAAATTCTTGGTCAATAATACGCCTTTTCCAAAATTATACAATCCTTTCAGGTCACTGCTTCTTATATTTTCACGGATCTTCACCTCTATCGGTAGTAATTCACCATTCAGATCAATAATGAAATCCACCTCCTTATCACTCCCTTTCTTTTTCCAAAATAATACCTTTTCATGATGTGAGAATAGATCAGATGGTGAAAGTCCATATGTCAATCTTATCAAATGATTGGATACTACCATTTCAATCAGTTTCCCTCTCTGTTCAGGATCGTGGGTCAGTATTTGTGAGTGAGAATAGATATCCTGAAGTCCAGAAGTCCATCCTTTGAGGGCAAAATAGATAAATGGATCGGACAGATAGTATTTTTTATCTGATCTGGATCTTGAAGTATTTTTCGCTCTATCCAGTTGAAAAAAGGAATTCAAAACAAAAGATCTTTCCAGAGAATCTATGTACTTCAGAACCGTGTTATGTGACCCGATCTCGTTCTCCTTCGCCAATGTGTTCAATGAAACTTTGTTCGTCATTCGGTCTATTATCGATCTGATCACTTGTTTGGAGATCCTTTCCGACAACCCCCATCTTGACAGATCACCCAGCATTGATCTGGTATATATCCCATAGATGTCATCCGATATCGAATTGAATGTTTTCAGTTCATTGATCGGCCTGGGTATACCTCCCGTGATAAGATAATTATCAAACGCCTGTTGAAGTTCATTAGAAAAGAGCTTTGGTCCTCTCTCCAAAATTGGATCAATATTTCCTTTAAAAAGATCCCTCATGATGGCAAGTCTCTTTTCGGATCCAGATCTCAGGATCTCTGATAATCCCTTTGTCAAGCTTCTATTTGTTGTCTCAATATATTCTGAGAATTTCATCGGGGTCAGTATCTTATCAAGAACCGATCCTTTCCCTTCCCCCCTCCTCCCAGGTAGTCTTTCTATGGATCTTCCGATATCCATGGAATGGGATCCGGTCAGAAGGAATGTGCGTTCGGAACCTCTTCCTGAATCAATAATGTATTTTATGGGTCGTTCCCAATTCTTCACATTTGTGATCTCATCGACGAAAAGGAACCTGCGACCCGTTGAATTAAACCTATCTGCGATCTTCTCATAGGTCTCTATTGTTTCGATCAACTGTTCACTCCTATCCAAGAGATCAGAGGTAAAATAGAATATTGAAAATGGATCAACTTTTTTTTCAATTAATAATTCCCTTATGAACGTTTTTACAAGCGTAGTCTTGCCTACTTGTCTTGGGCCCCTAATAGTAT
>JAUVBH010000178.1 GCA_030591285.1 Thermoplasmatota archaeon | reverse complement strand
GTATGAGGATATAAAGCAGATCGAAAAACAAGTAATCCGCATCAGGGACTATATTAATATTTGGACCCATGGAATATCAAATATTCCTACTGTTGATTTGCCATCAATCTCTGATATTTTGGGCCCAGCTCGTTTCGAACATATTTGAAAAGCGCCATGTTACCCTTTGGAGGAGGATGTCTGGCTATCTTCTCCAGTTCACCAGGGTCCAACCAAACAGCTCCACAGGATTCACAGTAATCTATCTCCACTCCAAGGATCAATTTCCTGTTCATCATGATCCCGCATTCGGGGCACCCAAGATCTCTTCCTGCCTCGGGGTCCAGTCCCGTCAATGTTTCGAGCTCCCCACCATCCAACCACACCCCCCCACATTGGGGGCACACATCGGTTTCTACTCCCTCGAAGTCCTTCATCTCCATCTCAACTTCGCAAACAACACATTTTGTCAATTGATCTACCCCCGTCCCATCATGTTATTGAAAAAGATAAAGGTTTTTGGTCCTTTGCACCGATTTCTACCGGGACCACCACGGTTCCCACAAAAAAATAACAACTAGCTTGCCCTTGAGGGAGAAGGTGTCAATATGGATACGTACGAAGAGCTGATGGAGGTCTACAAGGACATCTCGATCATCGGTGAGATAGGTTCTCAACTTTCCTGGGATCAGAATACTTACATGCCGAAGAAGGCAGCAGCCATGAGAGGGGGGCAGGGTGCATTCCTTTCCAAATTATTCCACAGGAAGATCACAGACCCTAAGGTCGGAAAACTGATCAGTACTCTTGAAGGTGAGAACCTCGATCAGAACAAGAATGCTGTTGTAAGGGAAATAAGAAGGATCTACGATCGAAAGACCTCGATCCCCGAAGAGCTTGAAGCTGAGATCGCAAGTTTGGAACCACTATCGATGCAGACCTGGGTGGAAGCTAAGAAGAAAGGGGATTTCAAGATATTTGCACCACACCTGGAGAAAATGTTGGAGCTGAAGAAGGAATATGCTGATAAGGTCGGATATCCGAACATACCCTATGATGCTCTTTTGGAAGATTTTGAACCGTATACCAGAACCTCTCAGGTTACAGAGGTCTTCGAGAGATTGAGAAAAAAACTTGTTCCCATCATCGAGACAATTGTCTCTTCCGGAAAGGAAATTATTTCATTTTCAGGTAATTATCCGATCGCTTCCCAGGAAGAATATTACAAGAAGATCCTCACAGACATGGGTTACGATTTCGAAGGGGGCAGGCTTGATCCAACTGAACATCCATTCACCATCGGATCGGGAGATGACACCAGGATCACCACGCACTATTACGAGAATGACCCAAGACCAGCTCTTTTCTCATGTATACATGAAGGTGGTCATGCTCTCTATGAACAGGGTTTTCTCAGAGAACATATGCATTCCCCACTTGGGGAGTTCTGTTCACTGGGCATACATGAATCCCAGTCAAGGATGTGGGAGAATATCATCGGAAGATCACTTCCCTTCTGGAAACATTACTACCCGGGAATGAAAAACGCATTTCCATCCCTTTCATCAATGGACCTTGATACTTTCTATCGGGCAATAAACCAGGTCAGACCATCTCTGATAAGGGTGGAAGCAGACGAGGCTACATACAATCTCCACATCCTGATACGTTTTGAGATAGAGATAGACATCTTCAACGGCAAGCTGGATGTAAATGAGATACCACAGGCATGGAACGATAAATATGAGCAATATCTGGGCATCAGACCGGAAAACGATGGAGTGGGATGCCTTCAGGATGTTCACTGGTCAATGGGCGCATTCGGATACTTCCCCACCTATTCTCTTGGGAACCTCTATTCCTCACAATTCTTTGATCGAATGACTAAAGATATCGATGTGAAGGATCTGATGGGAAGGGGGGAGCTCAGACCTATCCTTTCATGGCTCAGAACCAACATTCACCACAGGGGAAAATTGTACCCCGCTTCCGAACTTGTGAAGGTCGTAACTGGAAGGTCACTGAATGAGGACCACTTCATAGAACATCTTAAATCCAAATATGGAAAGATCTATGACGTCTCATTTTGAGTTGGATCGGTTTTTGAACTGTTATAGACCGTTTCCGTAGGTTGAATATCCCCATGGAATGAATTAAGTACCCAGTCTGAATCAGTGTTCAATATCAAAGACATATCCAGAAGAACTCTTCATACTCCGGAGATAATATCACCCGGTGATCAGATGGAATATGTATGTGGTTCCGGTAATTCATCCGATAGTATCCAGTCTCGTAAACGTAGCCACATGTTCCGTAAGCTTCATCACCATTGATCATTGTGACAAAGTAGTTCTTCACAATCCCTGCGGAACCGATCGTTTCATACCAGCTAAGATCGTATGTGATCTTTCCCTGGTCCCCTAGCGACATAATGACATCGATAGCGGTGATGACACCTTCCTTGAACGTATCGTTCCTTAGGTTGTGAGCTGTGACCTCGACATCCTCGAACTCGACGTCAAATGAATTGCTCCTGATCATGACCTTCTTGACGATCACCTTACCATCATCATCTTTCCTCTGCTCAACTTCATCCTTGAAAACATCAAAGATCCCTTCGATGACATTGGAGCTTTCCTGATGGAAATGGATGGTTGAATTATCCTTGTAAGGATACATGTCCATTCTCCAGGCATTATCCTCCCGCCAACCCCCATCATAATGAGACCAGTACCACCAATCCTCCAGATCAGTGATCTTTTTAATTTGATGGGTATCATACTCCTTGTCGAATTCATATTCCATCTCAATATCGCCTCTATCATCAAGGTGAACCAGTATATCGAAGAGCGAAAAAAACCCTGGTTGGAAAATATCACCTCTTGAAGAGACAATATCTGCCGGTTCGAATTCAAATGTCCCTATCCCGTCAATGACAGCCGTTCCGGTATAGAGAAATGGAGATATGACCTCTTCTTCCGATACATTTTCTGGAATGTCAATAGGAGGATCTGTTTCATTCTCAATTGGTGGATCAGGGACTGGGGGATCGATCGGAAGATCCAGAGGATCAGGTGGATCCACCACACCCCCACCGTCAAACACCTCATCTCTCCCGTCTTGAAGAGGGGGGCCCGAATCCTCATCATCGGCGGGATCTTCGGGTAATATGATATCGCCTTCCGGGTCTTGATCAATGGATCCTGGATCAAAGATCGTATCACCAGGACCTTCAAGTGGCTTATCCTGGACGAAAAAACTTCCGACCATAGCAAAACCCAGTATAGTGATAGTAAGTGAAGTGACAATGACCGCCATCTTGTTCATATTCCGCCTCCAAGGTCATTTTTATTGACCTGGAGCTATTTAAGCAGACTTCCTAAAAGTGTATTGAAGGGGGTTGGATAAAAAGATCAGTTCCCGTACCTTTCTTTCTCTTCCAGTTTCTTGAGATAGCGTCTGTAATCGCTTATGGAGTTCTCAAGTTCTGCCAGGTCCTTCTTGAAATCATCCAGAACGGATGCAACATACTGCCTGTTGGAGGAGATCAATGAGTTCTCTTCGACTGACATCTTGTCAGTGTTCTCGATCAATGAGTCCCTTTCAATATTGAGTTTCTCTTCCCTGTAGGACCTCTCGGAAACGGGAATTTCAAGATCAAGCGCCTTTTTTACCCTGCCCATATCCAGGGCCAATCTCTTTTCAGACATTGTAACCAGTATCCCCATGGACTTCACGGTATTTTTCTTTGTCTAGAAATGACCCATTTCAATTCGGAGATCTGAAGGTGAAACTTCAACTCCTGCGATATATCTATACCACATTATTAAATAAAAAACATTACAGATCGATATTGGGGATCTTTCATGAGAGTGATCAGGTCTGTTACGTGCATAGTACTGTTTATCATGCTTACATCGGGATCCATTTCCGTTTTCATCAACTCCGATGGAAGTGAGGTCATTAATGAACCGCCAACAAGAGCTGAGGACACCTTCTCATTTGATTTTGGATCCAGGTCATCTCCGGTGATGCCATCTTCAACCGGGGTCACTTCCTTGACAACTTACAGTTCACAGAGAGGATTTGGACTTCTGGAACCTGTTGATGAATTCCAGGTCACTCCGAGGATGCTATCAGAGGTTTCACCATATGTTCTCCAGAGAAGCTGGGTCTACGGGCAATATGGGAACGATCTAACAGTGGACGGTTTCAGATCTCAAGATAAGGTCTCATTCAGGGTGGATGTCCCCAACGGCACTTACAGACTTGTCCTTTGGCTTGGTGATCTTGAGAAGGGTGTCTATTCGATGAATGTCTCCATCAATGATGAATGGGTCCTTTCCGGGGCTGATTCTTTTCATAACGTATTCAGATCGATGTATTACAAATTCCAACCCGACCCCAGGGATCCCAGTAAGGAATACATCAACTACGGTATGGCAGTCCCGTACTACCTTAAGGTGAACG
>JAUVBH010000313.1 GCA_030591285.1 Thermoplasmatota archaeon | reverse complement strand
ATGACCGATAGGAAATATCAAGAGATCGAAAAGAAGATGGTAGAGTTCGCAAATGAGATAGACATTCCACTCTCACATCTTGATATAGTGATATGGCATATTGCAACCGGTTCTATCTTCAAATGAGGTGAGATCGTGGCATTGGAGAGGCATGATATTGAGCGCATGATCAAGAAGATCGAAGGTATCCTGAATGATGCAGATAGTGAAAAATTGAAACGGACCTGCCAGGCCTTATCCGATGAGGTGGATCATTACGACTGGGTTGGTTACTATTTGGTTGATAAGAAGAAAGATAGAGAACTTGTTCTTGGTCCCTTCGTTGGAGAACCCACTGAACATAAAAAAATTGCATTTGGTGAAGGGATCTGTGGTCAGGCTGCTGACAATGGAAAATTATTCCTGATCCAGGATGTTAGCAAAGAGACGAACTATCTATCCTGCAGCGCAACGGTCAGATCCGAGATAGTCCTGCCGATCTTCAAGGGTGATGAATTGATGGGGGAACTGGATATTGATTCACACCAATTGGAACCCTTCAACGATCTTGATATAGAGCTTCTGGAAAGGATATGTGTTTTGGTCTCTTCATTGATCTGATAGAATCTCCGGACAGACCGGTATTGGTCCTTGATACATCAATTTCTTATTGGATATTTCGAACCTGATAGTATGAACTTCAACACCACATCTCAAAGCTTCGAGAAAGGTTCGGGAGAACTCGGGATCTGTATCGAAATTGGGAGTGAAACATTTTGCAGGAGGACCCAGAACCAGGATAAGGATCCCACTCCTGACCCCTCTCTTCCTGATATCGATAAGTTCCTCAAGGTGTCTCTTCCCTCTTATTGTGGGGGCATCAGGAAAGGTGGCTCGACCATCAATGGTCAAGGAGCATCCCTTTACCTCGACATATAGCTCCATTCCATTCTTATCAATGATCAGGTAATCCAATCTGCTATTTCCCACCATTACCTCCGGTTTAAGGGAAGAATGATCACCGAAAGGGTTCAACGATGAGTCCATGAGTAGATCCTGCGAGATCTTTCTATGGAAGGACGAATTGATCAGGATCCAATTGTTTTCCACCCTTCCGGCGATGACGTCCCATCGGGTCTTGCGATCAGTGCTCCTGGCTTTTCTGACAAGAAGTTTGTTCCCTTCATAGAGGATCTCTTTCAATCTCCCTGGATCGTGAACATGGGCTTCAACAGCCATTTTCTCTCCAGGTATCTTAACCAATGCAAGGAACCTGTTGGGTCTTGAGACAAAGGTAGCTTCCATATCCCAATCGATAGCCACACCGAACCTGGTCATCCAGCCAACGAATATTCTCAAAATCATTATATATATCGCCTTCTTTGTGAATTTCAAGGTGGTATTCTGGTCGGAGAGACCCTATTCAAGGTCACTTACGGGATGTATATCGTGAGCTCCAGGGATGATGATGAACTGAATGGGCTCATTATCAACACTGCGAACCAGGTCACCTCTTCTCCTCCTCTTGTCTCTGTGAACATTTCCAAGAAGAACCTTACACATGACCACATACTGAAAAGCAAGGTCTTCTCTATCTCAATTCTAAGAAAAGATACACCCATGAACTTTGTTGGGAAGTGGGGATTCAAATCCGGTCGCCAGATAGATAAGTTCCAGGATACCAACTACAAATTCGCTGTAACCGGGGCCCCTATCGTTATGGACCATACCATTGGGTACATGGACCTGAAACTTGTCAGCCATCTTGATGTCTCCAGCCATACGATCTTCGTAGGGGAAGTTGTGGAATCAGAGATCATCAATGATGGAGAACCGCTGACCTACAACTACTATCGCGATATAAAGGGAGGACAATCCTCCAAGAATGCTCCCACCTACTCGGGATGGGCAGACAAACCCAAGAAGGACAGTGAGGAAAAGATGAAGTGGGTATGCGGCAAATGTGGATATGTTTATGACCCACTGGCCGGGGATATGGATAGTGACATACCCCCGTACACTCCTTTTTCCAGACTTCCATCCGGATGGGTCTGTCCTTTATGCAAGGCGGAAATGGATCAATTCTCAAAACTCGATTGATCCGAACATACCCCGCATCTTCCAATATCCATCAGACCT
>JAUVBH010000113.1 GCA_030591285.1 Thermoplasmatota archaeon | reverse complement strand
ATCGGGATTTCTTCGCTGGTGGGTGCAGGATCTGTTGTCACAAAGGACACTTTACATTTTGGCCTCTACTTTGGAAATCCTGCGGTTAGGGAAGGATGGTTATGTTCCTGCGGTCTACGATTGGAATCAACGGCAGATCTCGAATATACCTGCAAAGAATGTGATAAAAAATATACCGAGGAAGACGGTGTTCTGAAGTGGCTTTGATCCCAGGTACTGGGGGGGGGGAGAATGGATATCGAGAGAACACTGAAGGAAGCTCCTTTAGCTATCTTTGACTTTGATGGTACGATATTCAATATTGAAGTGAACTGGGCTTCGGTTTACGAAGCATTGTCAATGACCGGGAGAGAACATGATCACATTGGTGGATTCACATCACTGAGATCAGCATATGAATGGGCTGGATCCGTTTATCGGGTCAAGGAACGTTTGATCGAAATCCAGAATGAGTATGAAGAAGAGGGTATCCCGCAGCGGGAAGAGGTGGTTCAGGGAGTCCTTGCCTCAAAGTGGAGATTGTCCAGAGGACTCGATTGTGCAATTCTTTCTCTCAATACTTCATATACCCTTGATCGTGTGATCGGGCACTGGGGTTTCTACCCCATGATAAGCATTGACAAGGTCACCAGGCCAAAACCCGATCCCGAGGGGGTTGATATTATACTCAAAGCGCATATGAAGGGATCGAAGGAAGCTGTTTTTATAGGTAATTCCGATATCGACCGTGAATGCGCGGCTCGTGCGGCTGTTGAATTCATACATATCGATGACATCAAGGAGGAATGGTTCATATGAAGGTGCCCTTGAACAGAATGTTCGTAGACGAAGAGACCAGGAATGCCGTAATGGAAGTTCTCGAAAGCGGACGATTTGTCAAGGGTCCAAAGGCCTCGGAAATGGAAGAGCGCTTTGCTGAGCTTGTTTCAGCTGACCACGCTGTCAGCTGTTCTTCAGGATCAACCGCCCTCATGCTGGCCTTTAAAGCTCTTGGTATAGGAAAAGGAGACGAGGTGATCGTTCCTTCACATACGTTCATTGCATCGATCAATGGTTTTCAACATTTTGGAGCAGTTCCCAGGTTTGTTGACGTTGACCCTGAAACCTACACGATGGATCCGGAGAAGGTCAAAGAGGTCGTCAATGAAAAGACCGCAGCAATCCTTCCCGTTCACATTTATGGCCATCCTGCAGAAATGGAGTCACTTGAACAGATAGCTGAAGAAGAGGAGATAGCACTAATAGGAGATGCTGCACAGGCCCATGGTGCGTTGTACAACGGAATTGATGTTGGGTGCATTGGTGATATGACCTGTTATTCCTTCTTTCCGTCCAAGGTCATCACGGTTGCCGGTGAAGGCGGGTTGATAACCTGCAGGGATGATGAGCTGTTCCAGATGCTGAAGGCACTCAGGAATCACGGTAGATATGAAAATGAAAGGGATATTTCTTCAATGGCAGGTTTCAATTTCAGATTGCCTGAGATCCAGGCAGCTGTAGGGGTCATTCAGCTCAAACACATGGAAGAATGGGTGGAGCGGAGAAGGGAGATAGCAAAGGTCTACAATGAGGAGCTTTCATCAATCGAAGATCTTTTCATACCTGTTGAAAAGGAGTGGGCCAAGCATGTTTACTACCTGTATGTCGTAAGGTCAAAGGAGAGGGATGCATTATCAGACCATCTCGCTTCCAAGGGAATATCCTCCGGTGTCCATTACAGGGTTCCGGCACATAAGATGCCATATTTCAAAAAGGTTCCAACGCTTCCTGTTACAGAAAGGATCGTCAACGAGATCCTGTCACTCCCGATACATCCTCTTTTGGCCGAAGAGGAACAGAAAGAGATAATAAGTGCAGTCAAAGGATTCAGACCATGAAGGAGAGAAGAATATTGAAGATCGCTCATGTGGTGTCATATTTCCAACCTGAATTCGGGTATGAGGAGTACTTTTCCGCCAGAGAACAGGCCGCAATGGGGCATGATGTCCATGTGATCACATCTGACCGGATATTTCCTTTCAAGAACGTTGAGAAGATGCTGTCCGATATCGGATCCCCCTTCAAAGATAGAATGAGACCTTTGGGGGAGGAAAGAACTGAAGGTTTTACAGTTCATCGGTTGAAGACCAAGATGGAACCTCTATATGATCATATTATCTATCCCGGGATCGATGAAAAGTTAAAAGAGATCGGGCCAGATGTCGTTCATGCCCACAATCTCTGGACATATGGTGCATACAGATCATCAAAGATCAAAGATGAAATTGGATATCGATTGATAGCTGATGAGCATGGGTATTCCACGACCTATGATCAGTCCAGAACGTTTCGAAATTTCTTATTGGATAAAGAGTACAGGTTGTTCCGGGCCCCTATCGCCAGAAGGACCTTGAAGAAAGCCGATGAAGTAGTAGCTATTTGTGAGGAGACAGTGGAGTTTCTGAAGAAATACTACAGATATGACCGATCGCACCTTATCCCTCTTGGTATAGATCACAGAAAATTCTCCTTCAGAAAAGATGCAAGAAAGAGGGTGAGAGAAGAACTTGGGATCGATAATGATCAATTTCTTCTGATAACTGCTGGAAGGTTGGATTCAGCGAAGAAACTGGAACATTTCATTGATGGGATCAGCTCCATGAAGAGAGATGATATTCATCTCGTGGTCGTTGGAAGAGGAGATGACAACTATCTATCAATGTTGAAAAAGAAGGCAGGGAAGAATGTCCAGTTCCTCGGATTCAAGAGATCTGAAGAACTTGCTGACCTCTACTGTGCTGCGGATCTTGGTCTTTGGGGAAAAGCTTCCATTACAATAAGAGAGGCAATAGGTTGCCAGCTCCCACTGGTCCTTTTCAAGGAACCAAATATGAAAGACCTCTTGAAATGGGAGAATGGCATCTATGTCAAACAGGATCCAAAGGCGGTCCAGCAGGCGGTGAGGCAGCTTCTCTCAGATGAGAAGAAGCGAAAGGAGATGGGTGAACGGGGTAGAAAAGGAGTTGAGAAAGAGCTCTCGGTGGAAGTTGAATCAGAAAAGCTCCTGAAGCTTTATTCGTAGTATAGGCTTAAGTAATGCATTTTCATTCCTTTCACAGGGTTGTCTATGGACAAGGTCAGATTCGCAGTGGTCGGTTACGGCAACATAGGCCGTAGACATGTCTATTTCCTTGATCAGCTGGAAGGAGCTGAGATCGTATTGGTATGTGACAAGATCGAGGAGAAGGCGAGAGATGGAGGAGAAGCAGCCGGTTGTAAATGGACAACGGACCTGCAGAATGTCCTGGATGATCCAAAGATCGATGTTGTCGATATCTGCACACCTTCTGGTATGCATGCTGAAATGTGCATAGCATCCATGGAAGCCGGTAAACATGCCATCTCCGAGAAACCGATGGCTCTGAACCTGTCGGAAGCTGACAGGGTGATAGAGACACAAAAGAGAACCCAGAAGAGATACTTCCTGGTCAAACAGAACCGATACAACCCGCCGGTTGCTGTTCTCAAGGATGTCATGGATGAAGGAAACATCGGTGATATCTTCCTCATCACCTCAGATGTATTCTGGAACAGGAGGCGTTCCTACTATGATGATGAAGATTGGAGGGGTACTCTTGAATTCGACGGAGGAGCTCTTTTTACCCAAAGCTCCCATTTTGTCGATCTTATCCTATGGTTGGGTAAGAGACCTGTAAGAGTTGAGGCTACAATGGAGAACAGAGAGCATCCTTACATCGAGACAGAGGACCTAGGATCTATGAAGATCCTCTTCGATGATGGTTCTCTTGCGGTGATGAACTACACAACAGCTACTTTCCAGAAGAACCTTGAAGGTTCAATAACTGTCCTTGGAACCAAGGGATCCGTTAAGATCGGCGGAAAATATCTCAACGAACTTTCCGAGTGGAATGTTGATGGTGTTGACAAACCTGACCTCCCTCCAGGCAGTCCTCCGAATACCTACAAGGGCGGTTATCAGGGATCCATGTCGAACCACGATAAGGTGCTTCAGAACGTTATAGACGTACTTATGGATGGTAAAGAAGCAAAAGTATCGATGGGCGAAGCCAGGTTGACAGTTGAGGTCATGCAGGCTGCTCATATATCCGCTCTGGAAAGAAGGCCAGTGGATCTACCTCTCACCGGATCGGAGCTTGAATTCGATATCAAGAAGAGCATTCCTTTCCCGTCAAGAAAATGAGAATTTGATCTCGGGAAGTCATGTTGATTTTAAGATCTACAGCGTATAACGTACTTTGGAGTTTAATAGAAAATAAAAACAAAAAAAATGGGACCCAATCCCGAAGGGTTGGATCCGCCAGTGGATCGGTAATAATTCAGTGAGAATTACCAGCGATTGCTTCTTTCTTCACGAGGGCGGGCCGCGTTGACCTTAAGTGCCCTGTCAAGGTGTTCCTTACCATCGAGGTCGGCGATGGCTTTCTTAGCCTCGTCGTCGTTGGTCATTTCCACGAAGCCAAATCCCTTGGATCTGCCAGTGTCCCTATCCATAATGATCTTCACCGTCTCGACGGCTCCGAACTCTTCAAAAACCTTCCTAATATCATTTTCTCCCGCATCATACGAGAGATTTCCTACGTATATATTCATTGAATGAACCCCCTTTGCCTGATCTCGGGGGCATGAAGCACCAAAAAACAAGCCTAGAGCAAGCCTTCCAGTTGATAATCCTATATATACTGTTCGGTTTAATAAACTTGACAAAAATTTTGATTATATTGCATATATAGCGATAAATACAGATCAATACTTGATTTTCGAAGAAAAATTCATCAAATATTCAAAAATAACTGTTCAATTCCAAATAACCCTAAAAAAGTGTAGAATTTTGCATAGTTAGGGAGCAAGGGGGTATATCTTGCCCACCATTATCAGCCATATTCTAGAATGTGATAAAATGGATACAACATGCCCATCGTGTATGTCCGAAACTATATCTTTCACAACAGATGAATTCACAAGAATAAAGCAAATGTCTTGTTGGAGTTGTGGAGATAATTGGGATTGGCCAAGTGTCGCGGAACTTCCTCCGCAATCAAGGTTGAGGTCATTTCTCAAATTCAAACGCTGAAAAATGGAAGACGAAAGTAGAAAGAAATTGTCTTTTTTAAAAAATTTACTTTTTACTCCTGGAAATATCAAATCCATATTTATCTTCAATTAAAATCTGATCCGTGGCTTTGCCACCGTGGGTGATGTAGAGGACAAGGAGCTCTGAACCATATCCTCCCGCTTCGAAGATCTTCTCGAAGAATTCGTCTTCTTCCTCATCATCAAATTCAAAATCTGATTTCTCTTCTGCCTTCTCCACCATTCTCATGAAGTCATCGGTTCCAAAGATGAATTTTTCTTTTGATCCAGGATATATGAATGTCAGATGTATGCATCCTTCAACCTCTCCTCCATTATTCATCGCCCTCGTTCCACAGAACGGACAGAATACCGATGGAGGATCCATTCCAGAAGGTTGCTGTAAATATGCGAACTGTGGTTTTGACATCTCATCTTCGTACATTTTCTCACCGTCTTTATCAGACTCGGGTCCAAAATCACAGATCAAAGTCCTTTACTCTCCTGGTCAATGGGCATTTAGTTCTTAATCAATTCCTTTCTAACCCCGTTTTGTATCTCATTCTCAAAATTGCTTTGTAAGGTAAAACCTAAATGATGAGAAAGTGTCTGCTAAAAATACATGAAAAAGGAAATTTATTACCGTTTCTTTTGGAATAAATATCCATCCTCAAACTCTATACTTTTTCAAAGTTTCAAGAACCTCTCCCCAATTCTCCCAGGGGATGCAGTCCCTTCCATCTCTTTTACAGATCTCTAGCAGTTTATCCCTTGCAAAGACGATATCAGCTTCTTTTGAAACACACTCATCAGTTGTGCCGTCCCCGACGAAGATCACAGTTTCATT
>JAUVBH010000288.1 GCA_030591285.1 Thermoplasmatota archaeon | reverse complement strand
GCCACGAATGTGAACGAGGAGAATGTCAGGATCGACCTGGTTCTCTTTTCCATGTAATGGAAAGACTGTTCAGAGGATAAATAATTTCTCGATTTTCAATGCTATATTATGGATTGAAAATTAGTTCATCCAGGGGTCTTTTAGGAACGTGATGGACCTGCTCGTCATCCCTGTAATATTTTATCTCTCCATCCTTTGCATCCTCAATAACGATCTTCTCCTTGGGAACACCAAGGGCTATGACAAGAACTATCTCAAGATGCTCTGGTATTTCCAGTTCTTTTTTTAGTTGTTCTTTTTTGATCGAAAGCAGCATGCATCCTCCCAATCCCATCTCCACAGCTCCAAGAAGCATGCTTTGGGCCATGATCCCATGGTCAACGAAATAATTGGTGGAAATGGTGGTGTCACCCAATATCACAATGTATGCTGTGGGCCGCTCTCCTTTCTTGGGACCGTCCCAATCCGGAAAATACCCAGCCCATCCCAGATTTAGGAATATTTTATTATTGGTCTCCCTGGTGCAGGATAGGAGAAATTTTAATGGTTGCTTATTAGCACCGGAAGCGCTGAACCTTGCCAGCTCAAGAAGTTCCATTAGTTGCTCTTTCGTGATCTTCTGGTCCTCATGGAATCTCCTGTAGCTTCTATTCTTCAATACAAGGTCCTTCAGTGGAGACATATCATGGTGAAAGGTGAATATACCCAAAACACTTTCCCTGACCCGGTGATTTGATGGACCTTGATCCAAAAGATTATTTGAAGGCCACTGGACCCTTTCCAGTGGTGCTTGTATCCACACTGAATGGTGATGTTGAGAATGTGGCCCCATATGCCTGGGTAATGGCTATCTCAATGGACCCACCCATCCTTGGAGTGGCGATCAGGAACATAAGGGACACCTTCAAGAATATCATGGACCAGGGTGAGTTCGTTGTATCGGTCCCTGGACCCGAACTAAAGGACAAGGTCATCAAGACCGCTGCGGCTCTTCCCAGAGATCAGAGCGAGTTCAAGCATGCAGATCTAACTCCGAAGAAAAGCAAGATCGTTTCCCCTCCAGGAGTTGAAGAGTGCCTGACACAGATCGAGTGCAAGCTGGAATGGGCAAAAGAGGCTGGGGATCACCATGTTGTTTGCGGAAGAGTTGTCAATGTTTCGATCTGCAAGGAACTCGAGGAAAGTGGTATCGATGCTACCTATCCTGATGCTTTGATGCACATCGGAGGGGGAAGGAACCTCTATACAAAATCGGGACAAATCTTCTCTTGACCGCAAAACATTGAAATAATTCCCTTTGGATGGATGAAGGTGGCTGAGGATAGCAAATTAAACAGAAGATCCCTGCTGGGAGCACTTGTGATAGCTTCCATGGTCATCGTTGTCATGATAGTTCTGGTCTACCCTAGAGGAGATGGGGGTGGAGGCAATGATGATGTCAGAGAGGGGCCATGGAGGGATGTGGACAAGTTCAAAGCCTCCATCTCGGAGATCCAATATTTCAACTATTACGAGGTTGATGGATCGGAGGAGCTTGATGAAGTGCTGACTGCCGAGAAATCCGTTTATTTGCTTATCGGACTGGAAACTCCTCTGAACTCCAGTGATCTTGTGGATATCGGAGAATACATAGACAGAGGAGGTCATGTTATTGTTGCAGATGATGGGACCCACGCTCAAAGATTGTCTGATTATCTTGTAGGAAGAGCTGGAGGGAAGGTGAATTTCACAGGTCATCGATATCTTGTGGATAGATTAACAGGTGATCCGGAAGGAGACACAGGTTATGTTTCCAATTTTTCATTCATAAAGGGAGATACATTTCCTCTGAACAACCAGAGATACGATCTACTACTACATTCACCCAATGGACTTGAGTTCAACGGTCCTGGAAGACCGCTGGCATGGTCAACCAAACAGCTTACTGTTATCGATATGAACGATAACTGGCAGATGGACTTCATGATCGACAAATATGTTGCCTTCGGAGACTTCGTAGTTGAATATGATGCTGGGCCCAACGGGGGGAGGGTGACATACATCTCAACCACCGGGTTGTTCACCGACAACGTTTATGGTCTTTATCAGAACGAAGGTTTCGTCAGAGGATACATTTACTCATTGTTACCAGAAGGTGGCGACGTGATATACGACCCATCCTACCAATGGAACAAGTATTCGCCACATACCACAGTCCTTCCCGGTACTGTTTGAAGGTGAGATATTGAAGGGGATCATACTCGATATCGATGGTGTCCTTAGAAGAGGTAGTGAGGTCATACCTGGTTCTATAGAAGCAGTGAGTGGTTTCGTTGAAATGGGATTGAAGATCTGCTATCTTACAAATAATTCAACGAAGACCAGAGAGCAAATGATGGGATCTCTGACAAGTATGGGTTATCCGGAAGCTCTAATAGTTACTTCAGCCCAGGCTGCAGCTGAATTCATTTCACAGAAAAAGATGAGGTCAAATTGTCTTGTGGTAGGGGAAGAGGGACTTTACAAGGAACTCTTAACTGCTGGTCATTCACCGATACATGCTGGAGATTCAAATGTAAAGATGAAGTTCGATTTCGTCGTGGCGGGACTCGATCGTGATCTCACTTATGCAAAGATAAAGGATGCTCTTCATGCCATCAGGGACGGGGCCCAGTTCATTGCAACAAATACTGATCCAACCCTTCCGGTTGAAGGAGGATCTGTCCTTCCAGGAGCAGGAACAACAATAGCTGCCATTGTCGAATGCAGTGGAGTTCAACCTTTGGT
>JAUVBH010000103.1 GCA_030591285.1 Thermoplasmatota archaeon | reverse complement strand
CATCGGCTCCAACATCCAATGCTACATTCTGAGGATAGACCGCATTGATCTTGTAGGCTCGGATCTCATCTCGGGATTTTGAAGTGGAGAAGATATCATCAAGATCATCACCATCCAGATCTTCGATACCCAATGCCCATGTGCCAGTATAGCTACCAAGGGAGTGTGAGATCCAACTTTGGGAATAATCCTCTGGTTCTTCAAACCAGTAGAGTGAGGATGGGCCTGAATAGCTTCCTCGGTTGAAGACTATATCAGCATATCCATCATCTCCAATATCTCCAACTGCCAGGTTCCAGTCATATGATCCGGAATAGAGTGTTCGTTTGGTGAAAGAAGTACCACCTTTGCTTTGGAACCAATTGACAGCGCTGTAGTAGTAGCTTCCAGTTGTCACAACGTCTGGATACCCATTGCCAGTGATATCTATGGTCTTCACATCCTCGGTATAATACATTCCACCTCCAATACTGACACTGGACCATGTTCCGGACATTGGTTCTCCATTGGGCTGGGGATTTCTGTAATATACAACTCCACCTGACCCATAGGCTCCAAAGGCAGCCAGTACATCCAGGTCACCATCAAGGTCCATATCATCTGCCCAGACGTTTTTCATATACTGGATGTTGTTAGCGATAGTATTCATCGGCCAATTCGGGACCTTAGGATCTGCCGGCGCTTTATACAATCGAATGAAGCCCCCATAATAGCCTCTTGCCGACGAAGTAACAAGGTCGGCCTTCCCATCATTGGTGAAATCCCCGGCATACATGCTGTAGGCGCTGGTTATGCCGCTGGCGATCTGGAAAGGTTCCCATCCGACAAATGGATCACCCTTGTTCTCATACCACATCGCTACCCCACCACTGCTTAAGGCAACTATGTCCATATCGTCATCACCGTCAACATCAGCAGCCATTATCTTGATAGGATTGCCAAGGGACCCGATCTTATGTAGGGTCCCTGTTGGACCGGTGAAAGGTGTTCCATCGTTCTCACACCATCCCACCCATCCAGTGGCATATCCAACCAATAGAATGTCTTGATCCCCGTCACCATCCATATCATAGAAATCCAGGGCTCGAATATCTTTGACCCCTCCATCTTCAAGCCAGGTTAGACTGAATTGAGGTGTTGTTTTGTTGACTGTCTCAATGTGGACCAACTGTGATGCAGAGGTTCCGGCCACGAGGAAATCTAGATCATCATCATCATCCATATCGAAAACCGAGTAAGCCATTGGATTCATAACTTCCTTTGTGATGGAATGTTTTGTCCATGAAGTTGGAGTGGCTCCTTGAATATGGACAGAGAGTTCGTATGAACCACTTCCTCCTCCTACAAAAGTATCATTTTTCCCATCATCATTGAAGTCATCAACGCGAATGAATCTTGGATAACTAGTATATGCCATGGTTCTTTCTGACCAGCTGGTACCATTGTTGGTGTTGCTGTATAAGGTGACCTTCCCTCCACCATATGTAGCCCCTACAATGTCGCTCTTTCCATCTCCTGTCATATCCGCCACCGCAATATTGTATGTCTGCTGGGCTGAGGAATCTACGGTGTATCGTGAAAAGGAGCTTCCAGCAGTTTTTGGATTTATATAGGCATATATCCTGTTATAGTTGCCATACCAGGTATATCTGGGATAGAGGGTCATGGCCACATCAGGATAGCCATCTCCATTCATGTCACCTACATCCATTCCAAGATAGCTGTAAATGTAATATGTCGGGGATGAGTCGATCCTGTATCCGGTCCATCCGGAAGTAGTGTTTGGATTGGACGGCGCTTTGTACCAGTAGAGGAACTCATCGCTATAGTATCGATAGTTGTAATATGAACCAACTACCACATCGGGGTTTCCATCCTGATCCATATCCGCGATCCTGATCCTGCCTGCATAGGGGAATCCAGTCACGAACCGAAACATCGACCAGGTGCTTCCCTGGTTGTTGTTCCTGATATACATTACATATCCTCGTGAATAGGAGGTGGCGACAACATCCATATCACCGTCACCATCCATATCACCGACATCAATTGAGTACACATTGTAGATGTAAGATGAGCCTGAGTAAACAGTATGGGACGGCCATTTCATTGATAAATTATTTGGATTTTCGAACCAGAGTATCCTGTGGTTCTTGGTATCTGATACCACGACATCAATATCCCCATCCTGGTCAATATCAGCATGCTCCATGGCAAACCCGGTCATTGAGATGGATGAAGGATCACTTTGCGCAGTGTAGGTTGAAATGGATTGTGGGATGAATCGACCTCTGATATCTATCTGGGCCTCATTGATCTCAGCGTTCTCCGGGATTATGATGGAGTTCTGAGTATTGTAACCACCGGAGGATGGAAAATTCATGGATTTTCGTTCTTTGTCATCTGTGAAAAAGCTTTGTTCACCGAATTTTCCATAACCTGTGCCTTGATATTCCCATTCTTTATTTCCATCAACCCCAAGGTCCAGATACGGCTCTTCAATGGCCATACCGACATCTGTGTTCCTTGTTGAGATGTTCATATAAGCATAAGAGATAGGTACATTCTTCCCTACACGGAAATAGTAACTTGTCTCCATGCCACCACCATCTGTAAGATCGATATTTCCTCCAGCAACTGTTGTTCCAGAGTTGGTGTAGAAATGTCCGGTCTTTTCTCCATCAGCCACAAATTGGACCGAGGAAAGTACTGCTGCCGTCAATAGTATCATGACAAGGAAAGAGGCTGTTCGCAACTTCATTAGAAACCTCCAGAGGTTACTGGACCGATCTAGAAAGTTTCTAGACCGGAACAGCATTGCATATATTGTACGTTATATATATTATCTAGACTTCCTTTTTTCATAAGGTATAAATCTTTCTATGAAAACTATGTTTGGACTCTAAGGTCCAGATATACATGAAAGGGAGAAAAAAATAAAAAATACGGGGTTAGTTTTGATAACCCCGTTCGGTTAAGAGCCAAAGTCAAAATGATCTATCTTCTTTGATGAGGTCTGATCGGTGGTGGAGGCATCCTTTGTGCACCCTGAGGTGGTGGTGGAAGCTGCCTCACAGGCATCGGCTGTCCTCTTGGACCCGGTGGTGGAAGAGCACCTGATCTGGTTGGCATTGGCATTGGTGCAAATCCATGTGGCAGGGTTGGGTTCTGTTTGCCCATATCCTTCATCTGCATTTTCTCCAAAGCTTTCTCCAGCTTATCACGACCGCTGATCCTGCGATAGAGTTCCTTCCTCTTTTCCATCTTCTTGTAGTATTCAATAGTTTTTCTGGGATCCAAGGAAGCATTCCTTTTGTTGATGAACAACACAAGGGACATCACTGCAAGTATCAATACCAAAAGACAGATGATGAGAAGGATGACCGGGATCGTGTAGTTGGTCTTATCCTGTTCGATCTTATTGATGGTAGTATCTGTAGATATTGGTCTTTGGTCAGGATCAAATATTTTGTCGTCTCCTTCATCAGGAATACCGTCTCCATCAGAATCCTTTGACCATTCTGCGTCATAGGGGAATTTATCATTATAATCTCCAACCCCATCCCCATCTGAATCTAATTGCTCAGATGGATCGTTCGGGAACCAATCTTCCCAGTTAAGGACCCCATCATTATCGTAGTCTGGGTCTATTGGAATTGGAGCCGGGTGTATGGTCACATTCACATAACCGTATGCTACTCTGCCGTCTGTATCTGTCACCTTGACCTGGATAGCAACATTTGGTGTTATCTTTGTCACAACTGGGGTGATGAGAGTTATTCCCCATGTGTTCTTTCCCATGGTCTCGGTCCACTCATTATCGAAGAATACCTCTACCTTTTGGACTCCTTCAACATCATAGGCTTCCCCTACAATGGAAAATTCGGTCTCATAGATCGATCTATCTTCAATTGGATCCTTGATGATGATGGAAGGAAGGTCATTCTCTGGTTCCACGAATATTCTGAATGAACTGGTGTCAGTATATTCGCCATCGGTCACCAATACCTCTACATCCACAATTCCATACCAGTTGTCTGTTCTGGGAGATACATGGATCTTGCTTCGGTCCTCATCATCTTGTTCAACCTTGTAGTGTGTCGCATTTGTTTGAGATACAATGTGATAAACAAGCTGGAGGGGTGCGGTATCAATGTCCTCAACGTAGGGTGCCATATCCAGGATGTTGTTCAACCTGATATCCTCGGTCACAGTTACCGACGGGATCTCGCCGAAAATTGGTGGATCATTGACATTCATGATGTCGATGGTCGCAGTATGATATGGGTCCTGCAGAAGGTTTACGTCCTGCTTGTCATATCCATATATTCTCAATGGTATATTCAGTCCATACCAATCCCCTGTGCTCTTCACATATAGTCTCTTGTCCTTCAAACGGACAGATACACCAGAGAGGTCCTGTGGATAGTTCTTCTCGAAATCTATTATGGGGAAATATCTCAGACCGTATCCCAGCGGATCATCGGGATCAAAGAACAGGTTCAGACCATTGAGATCTGCTACCAAGACCTCTTCTCCCTCAAACCCAGTGTACTTAGGATCGATGGTATCATTTCCCAAAACCGGTGGGTCATCCACAGGGATGACATCGATCTTTATCCGGTTTGTGATCATCTGTCTTGGAGGAACTCCACCTGGACCGCCATTATCCTTGATTACGAACTCAACATAAGCTTCCCTGTCAAAATCCTGAGTGATGGTGGAATCCAGAGTTACATTGGCTCCATTTTCAATGTAGACATCGATCTTGTCACTGTTGGAACCAACTACTCTGGCCCTGTAATTCAACATATGAGCAGGGTCATAGTCATCGGTGAAATATTTTGATAGGTCCAGAACGTTCCTTTTCAAGGAGTCTTCATTAACGGTCAATTTAGTTGGTAATGCAGCTTTGAGTTTCGGTGGAGCGTTATACTCAACACTCATATCTGAAATAAATGCAGTTCCTTCGGTCCTTCCCTTGAAAAGAACATATACTCTCAGCAACGGATCGGTTGGATCGTCATGATCAGGAATTATCCTAGTTAATTCTCTTTTCAGTTGGCCTCCATTGTCTATTTCGAAGGTCACATTATAACGGGCTTCGAATCCATATCCTGTCAATCTACCCCTGGTGGATGTTCTCAAATATATGGGTATTGTCATCATCTTGTTACCGTAACTATCCACCGTGACCGATGTACCGATCGGTTTGTTATCGAGGACATATTGAAGCTCATCCCCGAAATCTACATCTGTTATACCTCTCAAGGTCCCTGACCATGTCCAATCATTGACCCCGTCATTACCAAGGTCAATAGCGATGTTCGATGGGTATTCAAGAGTTGGTCTGGATACCTTGAAAGAATGGTCCCTGTAGGATAGAGCAAATATCTCAACAACCCCATTATTGTCAAGATCAGAAACCGCCACCCCATAAGTATCCCTCATGGTTGTGTCCAGGTTCCTTTTTTGCCATCTTTTTGTGTTATCATCGGGTTCTTCGAACCAATATAGGCCCTTTGCGTTGGACCATGAATAGTCCCATCTATATTTTGCAGTAACGAAAACATCTGCAAATCCATCATGATCAACATCAGCAACCTCGATCCCCCAGGGATATTGTGGATTATTCGTGGAAGAGATATCGAAACTTTGCCAACCACCAGTTGAATTAGCATTGTTCGGAGCCTTTCCCCATTTGATCGGCCCATAGTTCGAAGTGGCCACAAGATCAAGAACTCCATTATTGTCAATGTCGAAGGGGACCGCTTCTTGAGGATAGCTGAGACCACTGATCGCACTGATGGCCTGCCATGATGATGTCTTTGGATTTGCAGGCAACGGATTCCTGTAGACCTGAGCCGAGCCTGACCAACCGTTTACTGGAACGATAATGTCAACATGACCATCATTGTTCATATCGGTCATATTGATAACGCCGCAATATGATACGGATGATGAGATCGCATGACTGCTCCATGATCCGGTTGGATTGCTCGTGTGGAACATTCTGATCGAGTTCGAATAGTAATATCCAGGTGATACAACGATCTCCATTATCCCGTCTTCGTCCAGATCCGCCACGCCGACACCATTTATATATGTCATTGATCCAACGTAATGGGCTTCCCAGATAGCTTTTGGATCACCGGTATTCTCGAACCATAGGACCTGACCAGCAGTATAGGCTGTAACAGCGACATCAATGTCGCCATCGCCATCAAT
>JAUVBH010000256.1 GCA_030591285.1 Thermoplasmatota archaeon | reverse complement strand
TGTACCAAATGCGGTCTTTATCGAAGCTGACTCGTGTTTGTATACACAGAAAGGAGTGTGCAGGATCTGTGAGAAGGTTTGCCCCGCTGATGCTATCGATTTCGGGCAGAAGGTCATAAAAACCAAATTGGAAGTGGGAGCGATAGTGGTAGCCACAGGTTACAAGCAAAAGGACCTGTCCAATACAGAATTCAATTTCGAACACCCGGATGTGATTAGTGGCCTTCAACTTGAGAGGATGATCACTCCATCCGGCCCGACCGAAGGTAAGATAATCTGTCCCTCCGATGGTCGGCTCCCGAAGTCGATAACCTTCATTCAATGTGCAGGTTCCAGGGACAAGCGACACAATGAATACTGTTCCAATATCTGCTGTATGTATACTGCAAAGAATTCGAAGATACTGAGGACAAAGATACCGGATGCCAATATCAATATCTGCTATATCGATTTCAGGGCCCCCGGTAAGCTTTACGAAGAATATTACGCCACCATGAGAAAAAAAGACATCAAGATGATCATGGGCATACCATCCGAGATCATGACCCATCCGGATGGGTCATTGTATTTTGATGTCTTTGATAAAGCTACCAATAAATTATTGAGGGTAGCATCCGACCTCATAGTGTTGGCCACATCTTTGGAACCATCAGAAGGTACGGAAAAGATGCAGGAGAAACTTCACCTGCCCAACGGATCGGATAAGTTCCTCATACCAAGGCATGTCAAGATAGCTCCAGTAGATACGCCAAGTGAAGGCATTTTCGCTATCGGACTTGCTCTCGGCCCAAAAGCCATACAGGAATGTATTACCGATGCAAGTGCGGTAGCGAGCAGAATTGCAACCCTTCTGAGGTCAGATAAGAAGAAGGTCGATCTATCAACTGCGGTCATCGACCCTGAAAAATGCACGGGTTGTAGGGCATGTATGGAAGCTTGTAATTACAACTCTATCATGGAAGAAGATGGAAAATGCAAGGTTATCGATCTATCATGCAGAAGTTGTGGAAAATGTGTCTCTGTCTGCCCTAATGAAGCAATTACACTCCGGTCCTTTTCCAGGGACCAGGTAATTGGATTGCTGGATGGGATCCTTGAAGTTGACCCCGATTCTATTATCGCTTACTCGACCAGTGCATGCGGATACATGGCTGCAGATATTGCGGGAACCTCACGAAGAGAGTATCCGACGAACGTGAAGATCATCAGATTGATCTGTGCTTGCCAGTTGACCATTGAGGATCTTGTTTATCCTTTTAAAAAGGGAGCAAAGGGTGTGATGGTCCTGTCCTGCCCCGAACCATTACATCACTTCGTTGATGAAGTGGAAGTGATAAAGGGAACAATGGGTGAAGCTGAGAAGGTCCTGGATGAAATGGGAATATCCAAAAAGAGGTTGAAACTGGTGGAGATTGTGTCACCTGATGGAGCCAAGCTCCAGAAGGTTTCGACCGAAATGGCTGAATTGGTAAAAATGGACCTGGAGGGGATCTGATGACAGAAGATACTTCGATAACAGACCTTTTCAATATGAGCAAACCTGATAGATCCGACTCGAAGAGATTGGAACAGGAACTCAAGGTCCTCGGTCTATCATCGGCGAATTCGTGCTTCCAATGCTCGAGATGCACTTCCGGTTGTGAAGCTATGAAGCTTCTGGAACTCCAACCCCATTCTGTGATGGCATCGGTGAGATCTGGGTTCATCCAGGAGATGGTAGGATCCGATGTGATATGGACCTGTGTTGGCTGCTACAAATGCAAGGAGAGATGCCCCCAGGATGTAAGTCCGGTAGAGGTCATGTATATCCTGAAGAACTGGTATGTGGCATCAGGAAAACCCATTCCAGGGGATTATCAGAATATGCTTCAGAACATGATAACAAACGGGTCCATACAGGGACCTATGAAGGTTCTTGATACCGAGAACAAGGTCCATGAAAGAATTTCCCTTGGTCTCCCTGAGATCCGAGGACCGGTGGATCCTGCAAAGTTTACAATGATCATCTCACGTTTGGCCGTTGAAAGATTGGGGGGCGAATAATATGTTGAAAAAGATTGGACTGTACCCTGGTTGTGTAATTCCAACGGAGCAGTATGGTTACGAAATGAGCATTCGCAAGATCATGCCCGAACTGGGTATCGAAATTATCGATGTGGACAATATTTCATGCTGCGGGGCCCCTTTCAAGAGTATAAACCTAGTGATGCAGTCATATCTTTCTGCAAGGAATTTGGCGATCTTCGAGATGAAGGGATTGGACATTTTCGCTCCATGCCCGCAATGCCATCTCTCACTCACGGAGACGAAACAGCGTCTGGAGAACTCCAGCGAACTCAGGGAAAGGATCACATCCAGACTGATGGAAGAGGAAGGTTTGGAGTACAAGGGAGATGTCAAGATCTACCATACACTGGACCTTCTGCATGATCTTGTCGGTACCCAAGTTCTGAAGGAAAAAGTGAAGAGACCCCTTGAATGGAACATAGCCTGTCATTACGGCTGCCACACGATCAGATACACCGGTGCGGATAGGCCGGATACTGCAGAACACCCATCGAAGATGGAGAGTATAATAACAGCTCTTGGTGGAACTACAAGTGATTATTCCGAGAAGTTGAACTGCTGCGGGGGTCCTCTCATGACAACTCACAGGGACTCGGCTCTTACAAAGGCTGGAGAGAAATTGAAAGCGGTGCAGGACCGGGGATTCGACGCTCTTGCAATCGTATGTCCCCTTGGCGGAAGGGTCCTTGATTCAAAACAGGATAGGGCGGCCGGGATGGTGGGAGAGAAACTGAACATGCCTGTGTTCTATCTTACACAATTGATAGGCATTGCAATGGGAAAGGAACCGGAGAGTCTGGGTTTGAACCTTAATAAAAGTCCAGTCAACGATCTGCTTCGATAAGGTCTGCAGAGGAACTTGATAGGGTCAAATGACCAGATCTCTTTCAGATGTCACAACATAGATCTATCCTCTTCATGACCTGTATCGTGGCCGGAGTCACCTAATCTTATAACCCAAACATGGCCCTCAAAGATAGCCTCAAAGAATCACTTTAAGGTACCTGGCCGGCCCTACGAAAGATAAAAGTTTAATGGTATTATCCTGGCCTGATCCAGTCTCAGTTACCAAGGACCAGATCTAAAACTCGTTTCACCTCGATACCTTCGATCGGATCCTTGTTCTTTGTGATTAGGATCTTCTTTCTTATCTTGGGAGATCTAATATATTTGATCGGTTCGATATCATTCTCATCCAACCTATCCTTGTATTTCACCTCATAAGCAGTCCCATCGATCAAGAGATCGATCTCCCGCCCCCCGACTTCCAAATGTGTAATATCCCCCCTTCGTGCGTTGAGTGTCAGGTAAACCAGAGGCTCGACCCTGGACC
>JAUVBH010000272.1 GCA_030591285.1 Thermoplasmatota archaeon | reverse complement strand
CATCTGACAATGGAGATGATGACAAAGGGGAAAGCAAAGGATCGGAAGATGAAGATGCCGGCATAAAAGGAAAAGGATTGGATGGACTTGAAAGAGTGGCTCTCTCCCTTGGACTTTCAATTGCTATAACACCTCTTATTGGATTGATCCTGAATTATACCTATGACTGGGCCCCTGACACTCTGGGGATCAGATTGATCCCGATACTCCTATCACAATTTGCTTTTATCCTGATAGTTGGGATCGTTGCGATATATAAAAGGAACAAGGTTCCTCCTGAAGACCGTTTCTCGATCATCATCGACCTTACGATCCCTGAGGACTACACCAATATGGATAAGCTGCTTACAATAGGTATTGTCGTGATGATGGTAATGTCGGTCGGGATGCTGATCTATATCATTGTGGTCCCAAGAGAGGGCGAGTCCTTTACTGAATTCTATATACTGGGTTCCGGTCATAAAGCAGAAGGATATCCCAGGAACATATACCTCGGAGAGAGCCAATTCCTCTTTATTGGGGTTGGGAACCACGAGCACAGTAATATGAACTATACCCTCATTCTAACAATAGATGATGGAGCCTTCAACCATACGGTGAGCTCCCTGGATAATGTTACGATCTCAAGGAGCAGACAGCCCTCAGTTGCCGTGGATGTAAAAGACGGAGAAACTAATGAGATAAAATGCAATTTCACACTTCTCGAGATAGGGTCATATAAACTACGTTTCGTACTTTTCCGCAATAATGAAGAGTACAGGGACCTCCACATCTGGATCAAGGTTTTCGAGGATGATCACCTTCATCGTGATATTGATGATAAGGTAGAGACGTTCCTTGCAGGTCCAGGTGGCGACCCTGCCAAACTTCTTGCTCTTGTTGGATCGAATGAACCTGTTCCGATCTCGGTCGGGATCAGGAACCTCGGGGATAGTGATCTGGTCTCAAATATCACCTTCAAAGTGGATGAAGCGACATCGTGGTTCCGTTTGGATGAGATCGAAAGTGATGCTGTTATAGGAGACGGTTGGGGTGCTTTCCTGCGGATCGAAACAAATTCCACATCATCTTCTGGGCCTTTTAACATCATGCTCTTATTACCAGATGGTAGTTGGGTGATCCAGATAGATTTCAAATGGGATACGGGAAGAACTTCAATGCGGTATCCGGTCATGGTTGGGGGTGGATGATGACCAGTAAGTTCACCCTTGTGGGGAGGGGAGTTGTGACCATGGTGGTGGTTCTGTTCATATGGGCATTTCTCTCCCAGAACCTTGTCGTTGGGATCATTGGGTCTGCGATCCTGCTTTATCTGGCATATCGCAGGATGGAGTTCCACAATCTGCTGAAGATACTTGAAGTTGGATTGGATCGAAAGGTACTGGAAGAGGTGATCCATAAGGATTCACCCATCACCATGAAATTATCCATCAACTCCAATGAGAAGATCAGTGTGAAGGGTTCAGAAAGGATACCAGATCAATTCAGATTCAGGTCCGGGAACAATAAGGTCGATGGACTGATATCTCCTGATGAACCTCTGGAGATGAAGTTCTCTCTTCAACCACTTGAGAGGGGGATGTTCCGGATGCTTCCGATGATCCTCAATGTGGTCGAGGGTAGAGGTCTTTTCGAATCGGAGATAGTATTGGATCCAAGATCCGATCTGTTCGTCAGGGCCTCCAAGAAAGAGATCGCCCTTGCCCACCTCATGTCAAGGAGAAAGCAGTTCGAGATCACAGGACCAGCTCATCTCAGGCATTCCAGAACCTTCCAGACAGATTTCAGATCTATCAGAGATTACATTCCAGGAGACAGGTTCCGGGATATTGATTGGAAAGCTGCATCGAGGCTGACAAAGCTCATGACCAAGGAGTTCGAAAAGGAAACAAATATCCCGACGATCATTATGGTGGATACATCACTTCCCATGAGGGAATTGATCAAACATAGGTCCAAATTGGACCATGCTATTGCAATAGCCCTTCAGGTAGCAGTGGTCATGGACAATCAACATCACCCGGTAGGTCTGGTAACTTTCAACGAGACCAGTGTGGTGGAGCATATATCTCCTGGAACCGTGAATGTGGATGAAATTGTGATGTCACTGTTCAAGCTCCCAAATCCCCTCGAGACCGGTGAGTATCCAGGACCTCCCGAGGAGACTGGATCAGTTAACAAAGGATCTGCAAAGGATTTCATTCAAGCTGTATCCCCGTTCCTCCACAAACGTCATAGAATTTCCTCAACGGAAGATAGTGTTACAGGGATATTCAAAGCCCTGAGAGAGATGTCCTCCTATGAAGAGACAGGATTATTAATAGTAATTCTGACCGATCTGGAGACCAACACTTCATCGATGATGAAAGCTCTCAAGATCGCTTTGGGAATGAAGCATAGGATCGTTCTTGTATCTCCGTTTTCATGGTTGTATCATCTTGAAAGGAAAGATATTGATCCTGACGTACTTGAACGTGTGTATCTGGATAATCAAAGGAAACAAAGTGTGGTCAAAGCCATGAGGGCCTCCGGGGTCCGGGTGATAGAGATAGATTCACATGAAAGAGGAGATAAGGTCCTTTCTGGGCTCCGGAGGTTGAGCCGATGATAAGGTATTTGATCGTTCTCTATCTTGGGATCATATCTATTGTCCTTATAGATCCGAATCCTCTTTGGGCGTTGCCTCTCGCGCTGGTCTTGATCGGTCAATTATGGGAGAATAAATGGCTTAGTATCGCAGGGATCCTGACATATTCTGTGGTCACGGTGGGTCGATTGGCAGAGGGATCATTCTCTGATATGTCGGACCTTATCCTGTTAACCCTGGCAGTTGTTCTACCGATCGTGATCTTACTAGAGATCACCCTCTCTTCCCGACCCTATAAAGTTCAAAGGATCTCCCTTATCCCGACCCTGATCACTTTTTGCATCATCGGCGCATTCTCGTTTTTACTGTTTTTGATCAAAGTTGGATTTGGACCTTTCGATCGGATCGGAGTATATCTTTCTTCAGATCCTGTCCTTCAGGTGTTCATATTATTATCTATGGCGATATTCTTCACAGGGCCCATTTTATTGGGTT
>JAUVBH010000080.1 GCA_030591285.1 Thermoplasmatota archaeon | reverse complement strand
CTATAAAAGGCCCAGCCTCCAATAACCACAGCTGAGATCAACACAATGGCAAGGATCCATACCATTGGATTCCCTTTTTCATCACTTGTGACATCATCATCTTTGAAAGGAATCGCCCGGTCAAGGTCATAAACGGTGCCTTTTATCGATATCGTTCCACTTCCATATCCCTGTGATGGGACGCCTTCTTCCCAATATGCCAGCATTGAATTCGGTTTTGGTGGTTCAATGATCAGAGATCCTTCTTCCGGAAGCTCAAGTTTCATTAGTACACCCATGGAATATTCGATCCTCAACTCCATATATTCTCCATCCTGGAACGGGCGTAAAGCTTTGAAACCTCGACCGAAAACACCGATTGCCCAATACATATTCGTCCTTCCTTCAAGATCGGTGAACGTATGGGTCTTTGCACCCAGGGTCATGGTCCTTAACCAGGGCTCTTGATAGTCAAAATCTCCCGTGAAACCGAAATCCACAACGAAGGTCAGCTCACCAATGGTCCGGTCCTCGACCTCGATGGGGTTAAAATTCAGATTTATCGTGATCTCCCTGGCCCCATCCGGAACCCAAATGAGTCTCGATTGGTTCTGGACCAGGTATGGCCCCTCATCATCCTGTGCATATCTTGCGAACTCTGCATTCCAATCGGTCTGAAGCATATCAGTGGATAGGTTTCTTTCACCATGTCTGAAGACGTTTCGTTTAAGATATACATCAATGGCATCATTGACCGTCCACTTCTCCATTGGATATCTGTTCCTGAGCTCCTGTAGGGTCAACGAGATACCTACAGCTTTTTCTGCATTGACAAGTCCATATCCCTGAGCCCAGTCGATAGGTTTCCCATCCCATCCGATCTCGGTCTCTCCTTTGTCACCATCTTCTGGTACCCCGTTGTCAACCTGTTCATTGGATAGGGGAATGCCGTCAGGTTCAAGATAGGTAGCACTTTGTTCCAGTATCCATTCTACCTCGTGGATCCTGTTGAATTCATGGCTGTACCACCAATCAGTATCCTCTCCGGAGTAGTCCTCATATCGGTCAGAGATCGTCAGGGAAGGAGCTGCTTGGAACATCAATGCTGCCAATCCTGATACATGTGGGGTAGCCATCGACGTCCCCGATATCGCCAGATAGTATGGGTTTGGGTTCCCCCTCATCTTGGACATGGCGGAGATCTGTGTGATCCTTGCATGGGATGACCATATTTTGACTCCTGGAGCTCCAATATCCGGATAAGTCTGGTTCAATCCTTTTTCCCCCCTTGAGGAGAAATAGGCTACACCTTCCCCATCCCTCTGGAACGCTGCCACACCAATATTTGAAGGGATCAATCCTGTAGGGGAAGCGGTCAGCTCAACCCCATCATGATGGCCGCTACCGGCATTGCCCATGGCAAAGACCACGACCACATTGTTATCGTAGGTCAATTTCTGACAGATCTGTGATTGTGCATCCTGAGGGTCGTATTGGGAAGCTCCTCCGCCCCAGGAATTTGATACCACCTTGATGTTCAGCTGATTTGGCTTTTTTGAATTATCATAGACCCATTCCAACCCATCCAGAGTATTGGTCAATGTTATAGCAACATCACCTACACAAAGACCGATCAATTTTGCATCGGGCGCAACACCAGCCCGGGCACCTGCCGACGCATCACCGTTTCCAGCTATCGTACCTGCGCAATGAGTGCCGTGGCCGTAGCTTGTATCAGAATTTTCAATGGCGTAAAAAGGTCTTCCGGGTTTATCCTGTTTCAAATTTATAATGGTCTTCTCCTCATAATCAAGGTCAGGGTGTCCAGCGTCGATCCCGGTATCAACAACTGCAACCGTGATGCCCTCACCGGTTATTCTCGGGAATTGATTCCTTGCGGATTGGATCCAGCTGTTCCAGGCTATGGTTGCATTTATGGTCGAGAGTGATTCCTCCATCATCAGTTCCAGTTCACCATCATATTCCATCCAGTATGTCCTGGGATATCCTGAGAGTATTTCGAAATTCTCCTTGGTCCCGTCAAAGTATGCACCTGGAATTGTTTTCATCGAAGAGATATGTTCAAGACCAATGCTTTTTGCATATTCGATATCATCATCGATCGGCCAACCTTTGAACTGGACAACCGCCCTGAAGATATCATCTTCAGAATGCTCGGAAAGCATCAGATCCAGATATGGATCTATCGTTCCATCGAAGCGTGAGTATATGTTCGGACCACTGGGGATCAAAGCTGAAACCATGGGAATTATCAATAGACCCAATATCACAACCGCTGCTGCTTTCCAACTTCTACTGGGGATCTGATTTCGGGACAACCCTATCGCCTCCTGGGTTGATGGTCGATTTGCCCTATATTGGTTATGGATGGATAATACATATATTGGAGGTAAGAAAGAAGGTATCGTTGCTCGTCTCTATTCCAAATGATATCCAGAAAGTCTGTGGGATATCCCAAATTGAGTAGAATTCTCCAACAATACTTAAATAACTGTCATATTGTAAATTATTCTCAATGTCAACAGAATCCCTGGACAGATTGATCTCCGCATCGGAGGTCGAAAGGTGGTGTTATTGCCCCCTGTCCTGGAAGCTGGAGAGGAAGGGGTCATATGAAGCCCGATCCGATCTGGTTGAGGGTGAGAAGAAGCATAAGGACATTGGAAAAGAAGCGAATGGCGTTATCAAAGCCCAACAGAAAGCGAAGGATGATAGCAGGATCACTTGGGCTTTTCTTGCTTTTTCTGTTGTTCTTCTTCTTATGGGAATCTCGTTGATAGTGTTGACAAAGGTGGGTACACTCGATGTGAATGTTTGGAGGATCGGGGTGGTACTACTCTCGATACTGCTGATCGGTATCTCCATTGCATATTATTTCGGTTCTAGATCCGAAAAGGGAATCTCTCAAAGAGTTTCCATCAAGAAAGTGGTGGGTGGTATCGACAAGAAGAAATGGAGTGGTTCCAACACACCGATACTCTTCTACGTCTATGGTATTATATTGATGGTGAACGGAGTTGTCCTGATGAGACCCTTCGGTATCAAAGATGATACAGTGGGAACAGTACTGGCTGGTTCCCTGTTGGTACTATACTTCTTCATGCTCATCACCATGACCCTATATTTTCGGTCCCACCGGTCCGATATTCAAAGAGGTGAGGTAAAGATCGGTCTTCCATTGATGATCATGCTTTTGATCTCCCTTTCGGTCCTGTTCATCTTCATCTCTGATGAGATCGATCCCAGGGGTGATTTCGGGTGGGTCTTCTTGCTGTTGTCCTTGATCTGGTTCATCGGAGCAATTGGTTATGATATGGTCTCGAAGTTCAGATCCGGAAGGATGAAATCAAAAACAACGAAAAAACATGATCTTCCGGTTGCAGCACTAGCTCTGCTTGCTTCGGTCTTTACCGCATCTACTTTCCTTGCTAAAGGTGATAATCTAGATCATTACTACATGGCATCTGTTGTAATAGCAGGGGTATGGCTGATCGGAGCTGTTTTCTTTTTCTGGAGGGGTGCACTTCAACGCAAATTGGCCGAGGAGGGGATCGAGGAGCTATCCCTTCCCAAGGGGTCCGAGATGGTCATCGCCGATGATGTGGAGAACAGGAAGGGTACAAAACCATTGAGCTCCAAAAGGCATTTTCTGGTTGGCGCCCCGGATATGATCATAGAAGAAGATGGGAAGAAGATCCCGATTGAAGTGAAGACCGGAAGGATCCCGATCAAACCACATTTCAGCCATATAATGCAGCTTTCGGCATACCTGATCCTGATGGATGTAAATTATGATCAAGATACTCCCTTTGGATATCTTGAATATGCCCCATCTAAGAGTGAAAGGAAACGGTTCAAGATCGATTGGGATCTGATGACCAAGGCCCTGGTCCTATCCAAAGTATCCGAGATCCGGGAATCTGAAAGGATCGGTATCGCACATAGGAACCATCAAAGAGAGGGTAAGTGCAGAGGTTGTTCGCGGCGCCAAGGCTGTCCTGAAAAATTGGTGTGACCGGTAAAGGTCACACCCATAGAATTTAGATCTCAGCTGATACGGATCTTTTTACCAGGTCTCTTGGCATGCTTGTGTGCGGAGACCGATGGTCTAACCTTCTCAGCACCAATACCCTTCCTTCTGAGACCTCTGCTCTTCTTTCCGCTTGATGTAAGACCCCTGTAGACCCTGCCAGTATGCTGGCGTTCATGGATCCAGTTGATCTTTGGATCATTGATAATGACTGGGTGATGTGGGTCCACGAGAATGACCTCGTAGAACTTCTGCTTACCATCTTCACCTACGAGATATGAGTTTAGGACCTCCAGATTGGAATGTCTCTTTGCTGTCCTTTCCTCAGCGATCCTCTGAAGGTTCTTCTGAACCCTCATCTTGATCATACCCTTCCTTTTGGCCCTTCGTCCCTTGCGGATCGCTCTTTTCCTAAGAGATCCCATTCTGACCTTAGCCCTCACAATAACAAAACCCTGTTTGGCGCGGTATCCCAGTGCTCTGGCCCTGTCCAGTCTCAATGGTTTATCAACACGAACAAAAGATGGCTCATGTCTCCATTCGATGAGCCTCTGACGATTGAGTTCCTTTGTCTCACCGTCATATGGTCTTTTCCATGCTTCGCCAATATACTTGTAAACGCTCTTTACCATCTCGTCCACTTCCTTGGGATTCGCCCCTCGAGGGGTACATTTCCCGGTCTTTCGACACGCGGAGGGAACACTTTCCCTGTAAAGCGTGGGATTCGGTCGAAATGGGCCATCTTATTTAATACTATCCGATGACCAAGGATGCCTCATTCACCGATATTTCACTCTTCATCTTCTGGATATTAATCCTTATTACTCCGTTTTGAAGCCTTTACAACGATCCATATGAAGATCATGATCGCCAAGATCACTGCGGGAATTCCACAGCAGATATAGCAAGTGGTTCGTGCACGCCAAAAGGGCTCATCCTCTTCCTTCTCCTCAAGTTCGACCTCACCTGGAGATAAGGTAGTATTGTCGTTTGCATCCACTGTTAGTGTCCAGTCTTCATATCCGCTCTTTTCAAACGTGAGGATACGGGGCCCCTGCTCGACGGAAATGATGAAATCTCCGTTGGAGTCGGTCCTGGTCTCCACTCCATCATCACTTGTTACCTTTACTCCTTCAATTGGATCCCCGTCCTCATCGGTAACTGATCCTGCGATCGTAACTATGACCGGTGGTATCTCATCCTCGAAAACCTCGAAGGAGGTGGAGTTCTCCCCGATCCTTCCCGATCCATCTATGGTCCTGATATGAACAGTATGGACTCCAACGGAAAGGTTCATGATCTCATATTCTGTAGCTGGACCTATATCGATCCATTCTCCTCCATCGAACATTACATGGTTCGAAAGAGGATGCTCACCATTCTCAATTACGAACCAGACAACGGTTAGATTGCTATCAACGGTCTTCCATCCATTGACAGGGTGAACGATATGGACGATCGGTGACGTGAGGTCGACCATAAAGGTTGACATTGTGACATTCCAATTTCCTGCCAGGTCCCATACCTTGATATAAACTACATGCTCACCTTCCGTGAGTTCTGTCAGAACAGTATTATATGTCAGGTTTGCGTCCACGAAAGGTCCATCATCCACCTGGATCTCATATCTATCAAGACCAACCACATCGGTCCCATTCCAATTCAATTCCAATGAAGATGTATTGATTATCAGGCTTCCATCATCTGGTATCATGGTGAACCAAGCTGAAGGTTTTGTCAGATCGACGGTGAAAGAGATATTGATCTCATTGCGATTGCCAATTGAGTCGAAACCAGCCAGGAAGAATCTATGTTCTCCTTCCGAGAGGTAGGTTAGATTTGCACTGGTGTTCTTCGCCTGCTGTATCCATTCACTATCATCTATCCTTATCTCGAAATGATCGAATGAGACATCATCAGCTCCACTCCACATGAAGGGAACTGTTGTGATATTGACGATCGTTCCTTCCATGGGTTGCAAGATCTCCAATAATGGAGGTGTTCCATCGGGTGTTGCTAGAACCTCTGAAGAGATCGTTCCATGACCGTATTTGTTCTCTCCTGCGATCCTGTAATGGTATTCTATATTGTTCTCAAGACCAATATCCAGAAGTTCAGTGGAAGTTCCATCAACAGTGATCATCTCGATCGCTGGATCATCCCCTTCACTCCTGTAAACAGTATATTGGGTGATCGAAACATCGAAGTTGATAAGGGGTTTGGACCAAGATAGAGTTACATTTCCATCCCCTGGGATCGCAATCGGATCCAGTGGCTCTGATAAGAAAACGACTGGAGATGTTGTCATGGGCCTTGTATCGAAATTCTCATCCCCGAAGATGAGATATGGTTCATCTACAATTCCATCTCCATCCTCATCGGGTGCCATCCAATCACTCCAGAAATTTCCCTTTTCCGTGAAGGCCCAGTGATTCAACGTGGAATCATCCTTGGCCTGGATATGGGTCGGAGAATAATCGTCATCAGAACCATTGTTTTCTATGAATGAGTTCCAGAACACTCCATTGGATTGTGAATCTTCCAGTTGCATACTGAATCCATTCGATCTATAGATCAAATTTCCAGAATATGTCCCCCCCATGGAGCGATTAATGAATATGCCAACTTTTCTAGTCTCTTCGATCCTGTTCTCGGTCACACGATTATGCCATGAGTTACCCCAATACTTACCGTTAACATCAATTCCATTTGATGAATTTAAAAGATAGTTACCGGAAACTGACATGTTTTTGGTATTGAACAATTCGATGGCAGATCCCAATGTCTCATTGATCCCAGTGTTTTTAATGGAGTTGTTGGAGATCACCGATCGAGATTCGAAGATGGCATATATTCCTCTGTGTTCGCAATCCGTTATGGTATTGAAGGTGTAGGAGTTATCGTGCCCTCCCTGGTATGCGATCATCTCTGAATGAAGTGATATCGCCTCATTGCACTCACTGAACGTGTTCCTTGTCACGGTGTTTCCAAAACAATCTCCAATAGCGGATAGACCGAATATAACATTCGATATTCTGTTCCCTTCAAGGGTATTGTTGCTGCATTTATTGAAATTGATACCAGCAGCCGTCATATCAGATATGGTATTACCCATTATGTGGCTGGAAGTAGTATCTTCCAGGTAAATACCAGTATATAATCCTGTGAAATCACAGTTTTCAATGGTAAGGTCTTCACAATATCTTGCCTG
>JAUVBH010000027.1 GCA_030591285.1 Thermoplasmatota archaeon | reverse complement strand
CACTCGCCAAGGATGTGAACCTCGCTGACCTCGCTTCAAGCACTGAAGGATATACCGGGGCAGATATCGAAGGCATTTGCAGAGAAGCGGGTATTATAGCACTTCGAAAAGATATCAAAGCGAAGATCGTAAAACTGGAACATTTCCAGGAAGCTATGGCAGAGGCCAGACCCTCTGTCAGCACGGAAACCATCGAAGCTTACAAACGCATTATGGAAGCGTGGAAGGGCGGAATAAATAAGAAGGAGAAAGAAGATAAAGGCCTACATTATTACGGATAAATGTAGATTTGTCTGGGGTGAGAAGGTATGAGGTTCTTCGCAAACGATGTGCAAGACAAATATGTGATGTCCAACGATGGGAAATACCTTGGAACGGTGGACAATCTTGTTGTTGACACCAAGTCTGGAAAGGTGCTCCACATTTTGGTAATTCCATCTGAAGAAGTAGATGTCAGAAAATACAGAATGGACTCACAGGACAGGATCGTAATACCTTTCAAGCTTGTGAAGTCCATAAAAGATGTCATAATCATGTCCGCCCTGGACTGAATTATTGATTCTTCTGTATAGACAGTTATACTGACCGAGGAAGGGTGGTCATGAGGTTCATCGAACCCGGAACACCTCAAGGTTTCGAACTCATTCCTTCACTTGCAGTGATGGGATCGACACCGGTTTGGGTGAAAGAGGGCAAATACAATCCCATCAGGATCGATGGGGCCAGTGTATCTGTGGAAAAACTTGTCAAGGAACTGACCGAAGAGTTCGGGGTCCTGCACTATCTTGATATTCTGGGCATCAGAAAAGGAGTTGTGGAATGGGACCTGTTCCGATCAGCTGTCGAGAAAGGTGGGAATCTCTGGGCAGACATGGGAGTTCTCTATTCTGAGGGATTGATCGACGTCATCATGGCAGGAGCTGAGATGGCAGTGGTAACCACAAAAATGATCGATTCCCTGGAAGAGATAGTTTCTTCTTTTGAGCTTACCGAAAATCTTGCACTCCAGATAGATTACGATCGTAATATCCTGTCAAAGGATAAACAGATCAGAAACATGTCGCCAGGAGAACTGGTGTCGGAAATGGCATCCTTCGGGATGGATACCTTCATACTGGACGATATCAGTGAAGGAAGGGAAAGGATAGATGTCAAATTCCTTCTGGATGTTATTAAACACCTACCCCCAAGAGGGAAGGTCTATGTTGGGATAGAGGACCTCTCAGAGATCAGGGAACTCTCAGGAACGGAGGTCACAGGGGCAATAATCAGCTGTTCAAAGCTCGTGGAGGGAGTTGAGTGAGCGAGGACCTGAAGAGGATTATTGCTGCTGTGTTCAAACTGGGAAAAGGGGACTCTCTGACCAAGACAGAGATAGTTAATCTTATGATCTACAACCTTAGGTGGTTCGACCCGCAGATTGCAAAATCAATTATCAAAGCTGGATTCCAATCCGGATTATTGAAGACCGAATCCGAAGGCCAGATCATGCCCACCTTCGACCTTGAATCGGTGGATAGTGATGTTGAATGGGAACCTCCCAAGGACATGGATGTGACCGGCATGGTCAAACCGTTAATGGAGAGGTTGATCTCGGCAGTGGAAGATGCAGGGATGGACAAAAAAGAAGCTGTCAGGAGCATTAACCGAATTTCGGAGGACCTGAACTTGCTATTTGCTGCTGCTGCTGTTCATGTCGGCATTGAAAAGGGTGCAGATATGTCACGCTTCTACAATGAGGTTGAGAACTTTATCTTGTATGGGGACAGATGATGGTGTTGGACCTCGATCAATGTGAATTGGAATGTCAATCTGTAAGATCTGGAGATGTCCCACCAATAATGGAACTGTCCCGACCATTCATAGACGATGACAGGGGAATTTTTGGTTTTTTTAAAAGTAGAGGAAGTTCCTATTTTCCAAATAACAAGCTGATGGCAGCTTCAGAATCATTGATCTGCAGAGGGAGGTTCCGTGAAAGCAATACCCCATTGCAAAAGCTGATCGGATCCGGTGATGCTTCAAAGGATCTGAAAGAGGTCGCCCTGGCAAGAGCTGGCCAGACAGCATTACTTCATGGGCTACCCATGGACCTCCGCCCGATAATTTCTGAACTGGGATTATCAAGAAGGGATCTGAAAGCTGCATTGATGAGCATGAGAAGAAGGAGAGAGAAAAGATCACCATTACCGGAGATGGAAAGACATCTCCTGCAATCCATGCTTCTTGACGAAAGGAGCGACCAGGTCGAATCAGAGTCTCTTGGTAGAGAACATGTAAAGGGGGCCCTGGACGGATACGAACTGGCACTATCCCTTGCTGCTGATCTTGAAGGGGAAATGGGAGCATACCATCAGTCCAGATGCATGTTCCACCTGGGAGGTTTCCTTCTAAAAAGGGGAGAATTCCTGAAAGGTACAGAGATCATCGAGTTAGCCAGGAAGAAGGCTGAGGATGGTGGTTTTGAAGTTCTATTAATGGAAATTCTGAAGGTCACCGGTTTCTATCGAGAGGACCTGGAAGAAGCAAGTGAGCTCTTGGAAAAGGGAAAAGGACTTGCAGGGAAATTCGGGAACATTTCAACAGAGGCAGAGATACTGTTCATCAAGGGGAACAGGTCCGCATCTGAATCTCCAGAGGAGGAGCAGAATATCGATGGGATCGAACTCATGCTTCAAGCTGCCAGGATGATGGAAGAAGAAGAAAAACAACAGGAAGGTGCAGCATATCGAACAGAAGCAGCACTGTGGTACGCTCGTTCAGGGGCCCCTGAAAAGGGAATAGCTCAGGCAAAGAGAGCTGCCGGTCTGTTCAAGAATGAGAAGGATCGAAATTCAATGATCCGGGCTCTTTGTGTTCTATTCTTATGCTACATGAAGCTTGATGAAAGAAGGAGAGCCAAGAAGCTCCTTCTTGAACTGGTCATGAATGAACCTGTGAAACAGTTCCCGGCATCTTTCGGGATACTCAAGGAAGCAGTTTCCGGTGTTGAATGGCTTCGGAAGGATAAAGCTACGAAGGAACTATTCGAGAAAGAGGTCATCTACACAATTGATAGAGTGGCAGTTGAGGAGGTCATTCAAAGAGCGAAAGAGGCTTATCCAAATGAGTTTGGAGCGATGCTCCGAGGGATCCCACACATCACCCATGTTGAACCGGTCATGGAGGGAGCAGGGAATCAGAATAGCTTCCTCTTCTCACTTTATAGCAGGTTCTCCCAGAGGAGTGTTGAAGGAGAAGGTGTTGTTCATTCTCACCCATCTGGGTCGGCTAGACCCAGCAGGGCGGACCTTTCAATGTTCGGCAGATTCCCCGGGATCAATATCATAATTGGATATCCATACAAGGATGATTCCATGGCTGCATACGATAGGCTTGGAAATAGAGTTAGATTGGAGATCGTAGATGCAAGATCGGGATCAAAAAAGTGAAAGAGTGACGAGGGCCCCGTTCACTTGCGGACAAGGGGGGCCTTTTCGTCAGGACGGAGTGGGGGTTTGGAATAGGGGATTGAGAGTGTGTTCAGGAAATTAAAAACAGTTTATATCACTCCGCACTAAGTATATGGTGTTTTATGGGTATTTAAAATCTCTATTACAAATTTTGTATTATTATATATAGTTTTCTGAAACGACCTCAATTGGAGGTTTTTTCTATTTCATTTCAACAAATATTCCTTAAAAATTAGTAGGATTTGTCATTCTATATTAATATATTACACGATTTTAACACAATGTCCCATGTAAATGTGCTCAAGTGTAAGTACACATGTGTATTTGAATCGAGAAAAGATTTTAATTAAAGTGGATGGCCAGTAATTAGAAATATCAATATTCTTATTGATGATGGGTAGGGAAAAGATGAGGAGAAGTGAGAGCATTAGAAAGATCGGTTTTAAAGAGATAGTTCCTCCGGTGTTTGGAGACATCAAGAAGAAACCGAAATTGTTGATACCGTTTGTGATTTCATTTGTTATTATCTTTTTTATTAATCTCATTAATGCCATCGTATCCTCACAATTTGCACCCGGAATTTTTGGATACCAAAATGATCTGGGGATAGGTATTCTTGATGATTACTTTAGTTTCATGTGGCTCTCTTATCTCTGGTCTTTGATCGTTTTCATCATTGTAATAATGACCACAATAATATTCTCAGCCTGGTCAATAATCAACTATTGGACATACATCAGAACCGGGGATTTTTCTCTGAAACGTACATTCAAGAAGACATTCAGATACTTCTGGAAAATGGTTGGAGCCAGTATGCTCGCAGCTTTGATCCTTTACATACCGATCCATCTACCCCAAATAATAATTTTCAAACTGGTTATCAGCGATCTTGGTTCGGATTTCATATTACGATGGCCGTATGAAATTTCAATGGTTTGGAAGCTTTGGACCTTGGCCTTGACCTCAATATTTGTTTTCATTCACCATGCTATAATCATTGAGAAAGAGGGTGTTATCGGATCTTTGAAAAGAAGTTTCAGAGTATTAACAAAGAATTACTTGTTGGTTTTCTTTCTTCTGATAACTCCTTTGTTGCTGGCTATTCCGTTCATGGTATTGGGGCAATTGCTCTATTCAACAGAAGAACCCATGTTCACTGTATCAAATCTCATTAGAGCTGTAATTCCATACTTTTTGGCAATTATCTTGGGGCCAATTGTTACTCTATCGATTATCAGAACGTTTATCCTCTCGGTGTTCAGATCAAGGAGAACAAGGGACAAATGGGGTTTTAAAACATAATGAGAGTAAGTATGAAAATTCCGTTCAATTATTAAACCAATAGAAAGTTTCTGAAACTGGAAGAAACGATATGGGAATTGGAGAACCAATCAAATTTGAACGGCCTGGAAAGGTCGGTCAACAAACATCCCATACAGTTCCCCCCGGGGATGTTTATCATTCACAATTACATTTTGAAAATGTGAAAAGGATCATGATCATATTGACCCTGTTTTTCTGTGCTTTTCCTTTTATTCTCTTATCTCCGGTGATAATACTGGCCCTCATTTTTGATTGGAGAACCGGGTTCGCAATGTTCATCATTCCCGGTATCACTCTTATTCCCATAATCATCGGATTTTCTATCGGAATGGCCCTGTCATATTCTCACTTTTTAGAAGCGGGTCGAGAGGACTACACCATCATGGAAGAACATTCCATTTTTATACATCACAAACCCGGACGGAGAATGCAATCAAGGGACCTCAGGATCCCCTTTAATGCAATGTTAAAGATTGAAATGGACCCAGAGAAGATCGAGAGGGATATTCTGGATCGGGGCAAAAACAAGATGCAGTTCCTGCATTCAACCCCATTGCCACCGATAGGGGGATTTTACACAGCATTTGCAAAAACGGAAAACCTTGTGTCCATTAAATTGAAGGAGCATATGCAGATCTTTCAGATCACTCCGGGCATCAAATGGTTTGTTATCAAACCGGAACCTCATTGGGTAAATGAGATCTTCATCAACATTGCAGTGGATCGAAAGAAGGATTTCGTGTCCAGATTGGAAAGCAGGATAGGGGGGTGAGGATAGTGAACGATGTGAGAAGGTACCCCATGGGATTGGGAGCATCTGATTTTCTCAAGATAGGAGGTATATTCTCACTCGTCACATTGGGGGTCATTGTAATGATACTGGTAGCTATGATGATCGCAGGAGCTGTAATGGGTGCAGAATTTTTCTGTGGGTTTTGTTTTATGTCCATTGCATTACTCATCGCTGGTGTGTTCACAGGTCTGATCCTTATCCTATTATTCTACGCAAAATCTGCCATATACAAAAAATTTCCAAATCATGTGGAGATCTCGGGTTCAAACATGATCGTTTCGAATACCTGGAGCGGAATGTATCCAACGATCCAGAATCATATTTCACTTCACAATATCAAAAGGATCGAAAGACCAAATGATGATTACTTCAGGGAAAGGTGGGAGAAAACAAATTGGTTGTTCAAGGCCAATATGTTCACACACAGACCACCCCATGGGGGGCTATATGTCCCATATACGTCCAAGAAGAACCTGTTGATCCTGCATCTTAGGGAACCGGTCCCGATCTCAAACACGAATTTCCTTCCTTCCAGAAGACCTCCAATGATGAAGATATCTGAGGAATTTGTGAGAGAGGTAATAGTTGACATAGATAGAAAATATCAAGATGACCTCATCAACGAGATAATGATGAGAAATCGGGTTATCTGATAATATATCAGAATGTTACAACCTTTGCATCACTTTTCAGATGGTCCGTGAACTCTTTTCCCATGTATTTTATTTCGATACCCATACTTTCCAGTTGGTCCGAGACGCCGTAATGATCGGCGCATGCCTTGCATGCTTTTACGACAATATCAAGGCCCATCATTTGGGAGAGCATCATCTGAAGTTCTTCATCCTTGGCAAGTAGAGGAGAAGAAGGGCCCCAGACTATCATGGTGACCTTGTCCCACCACCCGTTCCTTTTTGAATTCAGAACATACATGAAGACCATTTCAAGAGCGACCTCGCGGTCTCCAGAAGTCCAAAGAACAACAAGTTCATCTTGACCATCCATTGTACTAAATATTGTTCTTGATATGGAAAACTTGTCACTGACAGATAGCAACCAGAGAAAATTCTTTAATAGGAGGTTTGGGGTTTAATCACCGGGTGAAGAGATGAGAAAACCTACTTCCGCTTCAATGGTATTCATAGCTGTATTGATGTTCCTGATGACGTTCTCACCAATGGTATCCTCGGCAGAGGATCCGATCCATATCGATGAAGGTGAGAATGTGATAATTTCAGAAAGCGTATTCGCTCCCGAGGACCATTCAGATTTCGATGGAAGTACGTCCTGGCAATATCAATTAACCTCTACTGAAGATATAGAGACCAGCACCGATATGGAATTGGTAAACGGAGAGGTGAGACCTCTTTTCAACTCTTCAAAGGTATCTCCAGTTCTCAAGAGTGTCAACAACAATATGGACAATGTCCAGGGATATGGCGGAGGAAGAACCTACACCGCCATTTATGGAGAGACTATCTTCTGGGCCTATAATTGGAAAAATGGTTCCAACATCCAGGCAAGTCTGATCGCTTCCTATGATCAAGGGAACACATGGACATCCCCTGTAGATGTCTATACCGGATCCACTTATGGCATGAGAGTTGGTATCCATATCTGGAAGGATACATTGTTCTATTTCATCAATGACATTCCATCAAGCATCACGATCAGAAGATTATACGTAAAGGAAGCACCGATCACAACTTGGACGAATCTCAGAACAGCTTCCACAACCACCATCCTGGATAACAGGGCGCTTGATTTCGATATCTGTTCAGACAGCAATAACATGTATGTAGCGACTGTAAGGACCAGCGAGCTCGAAGGGTGGTTCTATTATTACGATGGATCTTCATGGTCATCTGGTACAAAAGTGGTTGATAGAGGTTACTGCACCAGAGTGTCGATCGAGGTCCAGGATGTGGGTAGTGACACAAGGGTCCTCTTCTTCTATGCAAGACATTGGGAATCCGGCGCCTTTGCAGATGGTGACCTCCATATGAAATATACAACAGATCTTGGAAGTTCATGGTCCTCTGAGATCCAGGTTATGGATGATGACAACAGTTATTACCAGCCGTCCACTGAGAATATCAATGGTACTCTTGTTGCAATATGCAATCACCTCGACAGAGATGAGATCACCCTCGTGAGGTCTTTCGATGGTGGTTCCACCTGGTCCAATGAATTGGATATCGTAACTTTGAGGGGTGCAAACAGTCTGCACCTTAACACCTATGGATTCCACACCAACTACATCCACAATGAGAACAGATTGCAGGTGGCATATGAGACGAGTGCAAATACTATCAACGTTACGTATTCGGACGATTACGGTGCAAATTGGGTGAATGAGTTCTCATCCACACTGGTCGATGCCACGAACTCCTACGATCCGAGACTGCCACGAGATGGAAAGGCTATCACATATATGTTCGATCAGACCACCAACCAGGATCTGAAGTTCAGATGGTTACAATCATATGAACCGACCTCAACCGTTACACTGACCGAATGCTCACCCCCCATGATCGGGAGCTGGAACTCAATTGGATTTGATGTGAATCTACCTTCCAGAACCTATGTTCATTACAGGGTTCTTGATGGAGAGGATAGTACCATTCTTCAAGGATGGACCAACCTTTCATCAAAGACCTCGGGACAGATCAATGGTTTGAGTTTCAACAAGACGGACACTTTCACAGGTGCTTGGGCAAATTCCAATTTGGTCGGATCGATCAAGATAGAGATCATGCTGTCCTCGCTTGGAATGATACATCCATCACTTTGGCAGGTGCACCTTGATTACTCAACTTCGCTCCCATATGATGAAGATTTCAATGACCTATTGGGGATCGAAGATTATGACTGCGACTGGGAGACTGGGTGGATGAACTTCTCTGGTGTTGGAAGAAGTGAATACATTACGACGGAACCTATCGAACTGGAAAGTGCGGATTCATGGCCAGATGCGCTAATGATGGATGTTTACAATCTTGACAGTTCGAACAACATCATTGTGGGTCTTATTGATCCAGCAACCGATTTTTATATCACTGGGTTTACAACGAAAGACTTTGATGTCATCACACAGGACAGTTCAGAATCAACAACGATCTTAACCTGGAAAGGGCAGCAACTGGGGGATCTCCCCGGAACAGTAAGAGCTTTCAAGATCGAGATACAGATAACATCCAATCCCAATAATCAACCCCCTTCCGGGATCCACAGGATCTGGATGACAGATAACCCGCCCCCGGAGATCATGGGGATCGATGCGGATCCATACTGGTATTTACAGAGGACCGAATGGGTTGAACTATCTGTTTGGGTCGATGATGATCTCGAAATGACCTATGAGCTCAATTGTCTATTGTACTACAGGACCCCGGGATCATTGGTTTGGGAGCAGACCTTGCTTGATCCCATGGGTATTGAAGGTCCCCAATAGGACTGGAATCTCTCTATACCAGCAGAAGCCCCCGTGTGGGAGAGGGAGATCATGGCCAATGTGACCGATTCATTTGGAGCATTCAGCGGGGAGACAATTGCTTCCAATTCCCTGTGGATAAACAACAATAGACCGACACCTCCCGAGATCGCGATCACACCGGAGATACCACTAACCCTTGACGACATCACCGTTACCCTGACATCACCAGGAACTGATGTCGAACTCTATGAAGAAGAGCTGACCTACAAGTATGAATGGTTCAAGAATTCAGAATTGAATGGTGTAGCTGAGAATGCGACGGAATATTACTCCATCATCACTTCAGATGAAACAGCAAAGGGAAATGAATGGATGGTCAAGGTCTATACATGGGATGGAATAGAGTTCAGCGATCCTGTCAGCGCTTCTGTAACAGTTGGAAACACCGAACCATTTCTCAATGGAACCTATGGACCATACCATTTCGACGAGGACATCGGGGAAGTAAAGATCGATATGAATTCAATGTTCACTGATAATGATGAGGATGGTCTCGAATTCATTGTTCTTATTGATGTTCCATATGCTTTCGAGATCCTTCCCGGTGATATCTTGAAGATCCAGATCCCTGATGACTGGTTTGGACAAATTATGGTTAACGTCTCAGTCAATGATGGAGACCTATCGAACCAGACATTCTTCGAAGTGATCATCGATCCTGTCAATGACCTTCCGATCCTCAACGAGAGCGAAATTCTAACCATCAATGAGGATGAATGGTTCAATACCTCATTTACCGGATACGACCCTGCTGACATGGATGAATTGACCTTCTCCATCGAAGCTTATGAGGATATTCCGGGTCTTGTTGATGGGGGGAACTTCCATTTCTATCCCAATGGTTCATTCCACATACTGCCGACCAATGATATGGTTGGAGAACACATTTTCAACCTCACCGTCGATGATGGAAATGGTGGCATCGTTTGGATGAATATCACGGTGGTTGTTGTTAATGTCAATGATGCACCCACAGGAACGATCAATGGACCACTGGACCCTGTCACGATAGAAAATGGAGAGAGTGTCACCCTGAACGCAACAGGTTCTGATATTGACGGGGATGGCGTTGAGATCTCATGGATCCTGAATCATGGGAGTATAGTGGAAGTCATATTGGGATATGGTTCGGAACTGAACGTGTCCTTTTCCGGGGATGGCACCTACAATGTAACTTGTTTCATCTCAGACGGGACAGAACTTGTATTCCTCGGAAATATCTCGATCACCGTCTTCACACCGGTCCCGGATAACACCCCTCCCTACGGTCTAATACCGTCAATAACACCTGACACAACAATGCTGGATCGATTTGATAGTATAGATGTCGCAAGCAGTTGGATATCCTACAGACAGGTTCCAACAGATGTCCCTATCAAGCTATTTGCGACAGCTTCCGATGATGAGGGAGACCAGTTGACATACACCTGGAGCATTGTCGAGGACCCCAGTTGGCAGATGACTGGATCAGATATCATTGTTCCAGCCAATAACCTGACAGTTGGAACATATACATTCAAGGTGACTGTTGATGATGGAAATAACCATACAGTAGAGGTCTCATTGGACCCAATATCTGTAGTTGAACCTTACAGTGGTCTTGAAGATGCTGCAGAGGCCCTGGCCTGGATGCTTCTTTGTTCAATAATAACACCTGTTGTTATTGTTCTACTGATAATAGCGATCTTGATCTTTGTGATCATTAGAAGGAAGAGAAAAGGGGATGATGGAGTAAAGGAGATGCCAAAGAGCGATATTGTGGAAGTCCAACCACCGATAGGAGTACAGCAATCTGGACTGACAGGTGGAAT
>JAUVBH010000101.1 GCA_030591285.1 Thermoplasmatota archaeon | reverse complement strand
TTTAGCTATTCCCTTATTAATAGTGAGAACACGATTTTTTACTTGGGTGAGATTATCTCCTATATCTTTTGGGTTTTCCATAGCAAATGCTTCAGCATCAAATAATATGGTCTGGCACATATTGACATCTCAACAGGGGATTTCTTTGCAACGGAGATATCCGATGATGCACCATTTGGGAGTCTGATCTCGGAACTGTTGAAGTTCAATCCTGCTGAATTGATCATTCCCAAGTCACTTTCTGATAAGAAGGATTTCATCGGCGAACTGAGGCTTCAGATGGGTGAAGCTGTTGCCATTACTCCATTCCCCGATCATCATTTCCTTGAGACTTATGCCGATAACGTACTGAAGGAGCAGTTCAAGGTCCTTGATCTTCAGGGTTTGGGAATGACCGACATGAACCTTGGAAGGAGCTGTGCTGGAGCTGTCCTCTCCTATGCAAGGGAGAACCAGATGTGTGACCTGGGCCACATTGGCAGGATCAGGACCTATTCCGGGAATGAGTTCATGGTCCTGGATTCCACAACCCTTCGAAATCTTGAGGTCCTACGATCTGTCAGGGATGGGTCGGCAAAGGGCACCCTCCTTGAGGTCCTGGACCATACAAGGACCTCAATGGGCTCCAGACTTCTTCGGAACTGGATGCAGCATCCTCTGATGGACATCAAGGCCATCAACGATCGGTCCGATGGAGTTGAAGCTCTTTTCAATGACCTGTTCCTTAGGTCGGATATCAAGGATGATCTCAAGAGGATATCGGACCTGGAACGTCTGGTAATGAGGTTGACCCTGAAGAGGGCAAATGGCAGGGATATGATCTCCCTGAAGAACTCCCTTGAAGCTTCAGCTGACCTCCAGGTGGTCCTTGATGATTCAGAGACCGTATCGAAATGTGAAGCTTTGAAAGGGATCGCAGGTACGATCTCTGACCTTTCATCAGTTGTGGAATTGATCGACCGCACCATAATGGAAGAGCCTCCGCTTTCTATCAAGGACGGAGGAGTCATCAAACCGAATTATAACAGTGAGTTGGATGAGATCTCCTCTGCTGCAAGGGATTCGAAGCAGTGGCTCAGGAATTTCGAGGCGACCGAGAAGAAAAGGACCGGAATCAGATCGCTCAAGGTCAAACACAACAACGTATTTGGATACTATATCGAGGTTACAAGTTCCAACATCCACCTGGTCCCTGACGATTATATGAGAAAACAGACCCTGGTAAATGCTGAACGTTACATCACTCCAGAATTGAAGGAGAAGGAGTCCATCATCCTGAACTCCCAGGAGAGGATGTCTGAAATGGAACTCCAGCTCTTCGAGGGGATAGTAGAGGAAGTTCTGGAAAAAAGAGAAGAGATACAGGAGACTGCATCTGCGATCGCAACGCTGGATGTCCTCAACGACCTGGCAGAGGTAGCTTCCAAGAGGAACTACAAAAGACCTACCCTGAACCCTTCCAGGGAAATTTCGATGAAAAGGGCCAGACACCCTGTTATTGAGGATAAGGTGGAATGGGGTTTCGTTCCAAACGACCTACATCTTGATGGGAACGAAAACAGGTTCATGATACTCACAGGACCCAACATGGCAGGAAAATCGACCTACATGAGACAGGTAGCTTTGATAGCTATCATGGCCCAGATGGGATCATTTGTTCCAGCAGATAAGGCAAGCATTGGAATTGTGGACAGGATATTCACAAGGGTTGGAGCCTCAGATGATCTGTCAAGGGGTCAATCGACCTTCATGGTGGAGATGCTTGAACTTGCAAACATCCTGAACTCTGCTACAAACAGATCGTTGATACTTCTTGACGAGATTGGAAGAGGCACCTCAACATTCGACGGTCTTTCAATTGCCTGGGCTGTCACGGAGTTCATCTCCGATAAGGACAAGATAGGGGGAAATACCATATTCGCAACCCATTATCATCATCTCACCGGTCTCGAGGGAACCCTGGACGGGGTTGTCAACTATTCCATGGCCGTGAAAGAAGATGAGAAGGGAATTACCTTTTTGAGAAAGGTAAGATCGGGACCTGCTTCCAGGTCATATGGTGTTGAAGTAGCTGATCTAGCCGGGATCCCCCCGGAAGTGGTTGATCGGGCAAGGGAAATATTAAGCAAGATCGAGAAGGAAGATGTTCTCAACGGTAAGGCTCAAGCTCTTGTTTCCGGAAAGGTATCTGAACCTGTTGAGGAAAGAGTGGGAAAAAGTGGAGTTCAAATGGTGCTTTTCCCAACTGAAGAGATGCTAGCGGGTCCTGAAGAGGATCCGATGATCGATGATATCAGGTCCATGGATCCCAATAACATGACCCCGATGGATGCCCTTGAGGCAATATACAAACTGAAGAAGAGAATGGAGGACCAGCAATGAAGGTAACAATTGCCGGAGCGACAATGGACAGACGCTTCTGGAAGGATGATAAGGCGGCAACACCGGAAACCATATCCGCAGCGTATGCGAGGATATCTCATAGCCCCAAGACAATTCCAGCTTTGAGGGATATGTCGGTAAACGAGGTTGAGAAGGCCAGGAAGTCCAATGAGAACATAATCTACAAGATGGGGCACTCGTCGGTAGCTGAGCACGCTGTGTTCAATATCGATATCGAGGATGCATCCCGCCTTCTTGTGGAATTCATAGAAAGACATCGGCTGGCATCCTTTACAGAGAGGTCCCAGAGGTATGTGTTCTTCGGGGACAAGACCTTCGTGATCCCCAAGGAAATTGCCGGGTCCGATCTTGGCAGCAAGGTAAAGGATCTCGAAGAAGCAAAGTTCCAGCTTTACAATGATACCGTTTCCAATGAAGTCCTAAAGGAGAAGTTCGGGGACAAGCTACTGGAACAGGCCAGGTACATTCTCGGCCTGACATGCCCTACAGACATCGGATTGACCATCAATGCAAGGGAGACAGAGTACATAATCTCCCAGGGGATGGCCCACCCATTGTTGGAGGTCCAGGAATTCGCCAAGGGACTTCTGGAAGCAACAGGATCTCTGGCTCCATCCTTGATCAAATACGTGGAGGGGAATTTCCATGTTCAACAGACAAAGGACGAGATATCCAAGATGCTTGAAGGGATGGCAAAGTTCAGATTGAACGAGGATGGGAAAAGGGAGATAAGTATCAATACCAGCGAGAGTGCGGTCTGTTCCGAGCTGCCCACACCAAGTGACGATCCGGAGTCAGAGGTCGTTGCAGGTCTGATCTTCGAGAACTCGGACATGTCCCTTGATGAAGCCAGATGTATGGCAAGGAACATGACCGATGATCAGCTGTTGGACATTCTGCTGCCGGTCTTCAAGAACTATCCCGTACATGCATCACTTCCTAGAGCTTTCGAGATGATGGAGCTAACATTCGATTTTGATATTTCAGCTTCCGGATTTGCTCAATTGAAGAGGCACAGGATGGCAACCTTGCTTTCGCAGAGATATGATCCAGGTTTCTGGGAGACACCGGACGTTTTCATGGAGGATAAAGGCCTCCTGATGACCTACTGGGAGTTGATGAAGAGGAGCAGGGAATTGTATTACCAGATCAGGGAAGAATTCGGTCCCGAGGTTGCCCAGTATGTGCTCACCAACGGACACAAACGCAAGGTAATATTCAAGACCAATATGAGGGAATTGTACCATTTTGTTCGTTTGAGATCCGATCATCATGCCCAGGATGAGATCAGAAGGATATCGGATATGATGGTTGGAGAGATGAAGAAGCATTTCCCGATGGTGACATCCATGCTCTGCGGCAAAGATGGATTTGATGAAGGGCAGAGAAGGATATTAGGCTGTGAAGCCGCATATGAAGAGGAGGAACTATCATGATGGCTGGAACCTGCCACATTTGTGGAAAACCCGCGTTCAGGACATGTCTATTGTGCAGTAAGCCTGCCTGCAAGCAGCATTTGGATGACAAGGGATTCGCCTGTATGAATTGCAATCCCAACAAAAAAGGTCCAAACAGATCGGAAGGACCTGGAAAGCCCGGCGGCGTGATGGGGTGATATTTTGATCAAAGTGGATATTGAACATCTGGGGCATCCGGATCTTGATCTCATAGACCAGTTGATAGCCGAGACCCTGGGGGCGGATGTACCTGCATTTGCTTCATACGAGGCCGACCTGGAAAGTATCAAGGAAGCTTCTGAAAAGATCAAAGGAGCGGACAACATCGTCATCATTGGCCACGGTGGATCAATTACTACTTTCAAGGGATTGATAGGATCCGTGGGCAGGAAGGTTCATCATCAGAAGAATTTTTTCCTGTTGGATTCCGTGGATCCTGTCCATGTTGCAATGGTCAAAGCACACTGCAAACCCGAAGACACCCACGTGATCGCAGTTTCCAAGTCTGGAAATACTTTGACGGTCCTGGAGATACTATCCTTGTTCGATGGTTTTCCCACCACTGCAGTAACGCAGAAGGGATATGGGACCTTGAGGAAAATAGCCAAGAAAAAGGGGTGGAATATAGTCGATGTTCCCGATAATGTTGGAGGAAGGTTCTCCGGTGGAACTGCTTCTGCTTTGCTTCCGGCCATGGTCCTTGGGATCGATGTGAAAGGATTCGTTGAAGGGATGAAAGAAGCATATAAGGCCGCCATGGATGAGGAGAATACCGTAAACCTATCAGGTGCGTTCTATCTGATCGAGAGACTGGGAAAGAGAACTATTTTCTTGCCGGTCTATTCCAAGGCATACTCAGCATTCAACGATCTTGTGACACAACTGTTCCATGAGACACTGAGCAAGGGAAGGAAAGGATTGACCCTTCTTGCCTATGAGGGCCCGGAATGTCAGCATCATACGAATCAAAGGGTCCTTGACGGTCCAGAAGATATTGCATCTTTATTTGTCCTGGTGGACGGAGAAGAGGGCGAGGAGATATCCTGGCCTGGGATAGAAGTTGAATACAAAGGAGTCCCGATGTCAGAGATGGGTCCATATTCTTTCAAGAAAGCCACGATGTCAGAGGCAAGAGGAGTAATGGGATCCATGGATGAGATCGAAGCACCATGGGCGTCCATCACCATGAAGGATGAGAGTGAAAGGTCCATTGGTTTCTATGTTGGGATGATGCAGTATCTTGCATACTACTTCGCAGTTATGAGGAGGGTCGAACCCTTTGATCAACCTGCTGTTGAGAAGGCCAAGGAGATCGCTCTGAAATATCGGCAGGATCAGGGTATCTGATCTTGACCCTGGAAATCCCCATCGTAATAAACGCTTATCTTCAGTTCGAACTCTGTTGAAGGATTCTCAATATCCACACTTATGATCATGATCTTGCCTTTTCCAGACTCAATATCTCCTGATGACCATTGAATGGTCTTATCGACAATATTGTCCCCTGAGATCTTCAGGGTGATCTTTTCTCCCTCTGCGGTCTCTGAACCTGCATTCTTCACCCTGAATTCAATGTTGTCGGTATCTACAAATAATGTACTTCCGGACCTCATTCCACCTTCACTGATGTTGATCTCCAGGTCAACCTTGTTGAAGATCGGACCTATCAATGCCAACATCATTACTCCCAACAGGATCATGACGCAGACACCACCCGTTATCAGGAATACCTTGTAGGTCTGCCAGAAAGACTTGGGAGGTTCTTTCTCTATCTTTGGTTCGGCCGGAACCTCTGGCTGCCTTTGCTCATATGTTGGGAAATCCTCAGGATCTGGCCTGTTGCTGCTGTAGAAATCGAAGTCACTTCCTTCCATCTTATCGTCCTCTTTTCCCTTATCAACCACAATTTATTATTGCTATTTATATCCCCTGAATGAGGGAGGTCTTTCCTCGGGAATGTTGCGGATTTCGATCTTATCTGTATCTGCCCACAGGTCTTCGATCCTCGTAATGTCTTCCCCTTCTTCTTGGAGGTTCTTCTTCCACTTCCTCCACTACTTGTGTTCGCTCCTGTAGGAACATTTTCCAAACAAAGGCAGCGATCAATCCACCTATTATGGGTGCAACAAGGAATAGCCATAATTCATTCAGGGCGTCACCCTGAACGAAAAGTGCTGGTCCGATGCTTCTAGCCGGATTTACCGATGTACCTGTTATTGGAATTCCGACCAGGTGTATGAATACTAGGGAGAGTCCGATCGAGATACCTGCAAATCCTTTTGGTGCTTTATCTGATGTGGAACCAAATATCACTAGTAAGAAAATGAAGGTTAGAACCACCTCTGCAAGGAAGGCGGCGGCTATAGTGTAGCCCATCTCTGCTCCATGATCACCGTAG
>JAUVBH010000133.1 GCA_030591285.1 Thermoplasmatota archaeon | reverse complement strand
ATTGTCCATGAAAGCGTCACCTGGATCTGTGGGATCCAGACCATTTTCAAGCTCCCAGGCATCAGGCATCTGGTCTCCGTCATCATCCGTATCGGCATTGTCTCCTATTCCATCGCCGTCGAGGTCCATCGTTTCATCAGGATCCTGTGGGAACTTGTCGGCATTATCTCCAACACCATCACCATCAAGATCGGACCATTCATTGGGATCCTCAGGAAATACATCCAGTGAATCAACAACGCCATCACCATCTCCGTCAGGTTCCCTGAGGGTGGTAAATTCGATCATGAGAGGTTCTTCAAGAAGGCTTCTTCCGTGAATATCCTTCAAAAGGTCGGAAACCTCAAGGGAATATCTTGTGGAGTGGGTGAGGTTCTCCGGGATCACCGTTACAATGGTATCGGTCCTTCCGGAATCACTCCAGTTCACCCTATCACTGAAATGGATGGTTATTGGAACATCCTCTGCAACAAGATCCATATTATTCAGAGAAGCCGATAATGATGAATGGTTGATCCCTATCCCGAAGGACAGTGTGATCTCCTTGTCAAGTGGAATGTCCAGTGCATCTCTTGCTGGATCCGAAAATGGAGCAGTGATCGGCTGAAGTGCGGTTACGAATGACCAAGATAGAGGTCTCCAGACGAGAAGTTCTCCTGTGCCGTCAGCTTTCAACTCTGAATCCAGGGACAACGTATATGGAGAATTGAAGATCAATGGATCATCTGGTGTGATCTCCACCCGTGTTGTATTTTCCACTGCTTCAATTGAAAGTGATACGGAAGATGTCGCATTCTCCAATGCTACATTGAGCGTCCCCAGATCCGGTGCAATGGGGAATTCCATGATGAAAACCTGATCGACCGAGATGGCCTCTTCACTCCCATCGGGTGATATATTGACCATCATATCTCTCTCGGTCAGGGTTATGTTCCTGCTGGTCATTTCACCATCTCTGATGGTGATCTCCAATTCACTTGCCACATGTTTGAACTCGGAAACGGTTAGAAGATATGGACTTCCAGCTGGGATGCCGTCCATTAAATAGTAACCATCCTCCAATGTCGTGGTTTCATTTGAATGGCCAAGGATCGAAATATTAACGGTAGCTCCTTCCAATCCTGTTATGGTGCCGCCAATGGTTGATTTTACATATCCGGAGACGGACCCGCCCACCGGGACCTCCTCAAGCTCAATGTTGAGGTTCCGGTCCTCCAGGATATCGAGCTCATATGAGCGGGTGAGATAACCATTCTTGGAATAGGATATCTGGAAACGGGGGCCGATATAGGTCGTTAATTTGTAATCACCTGTAACATTGGTCCTCGTTGTGGTGCCAGGGTCGATCTCAACGACAACCCCTGGAAGAGGTTCCCCATCGAAGTCAATGACCTTTCCTGTCAAATTGACCTCTTTCATACTAGGACCTTCGAAATCAAATGGGCCAACGCTGTAATCCTCTCCATCCGAGGAGCATCTGATGTAATATTGAAGCGGAGCCGGGACAAGGTCTATTCCCTTCACCAGAGTACTGAACTCAACTCGCCCTCCCTGATAATCCGGATTGGGTGATGAAATGGTCAAATTGAATCGTCGTGCGCCGGTGTCGAGATATATCGAAGAGGGCGCAAAGTTCTTATCAGAACCATAATCGACAGAGAAGGTGAATGGAGTGGTCACGAATCCTTTCGGGCGGCTCACATTGACGTTCTTCAATGAGAGGTTGACCCAGGGCCAATTGGTGAATGGGGTGATTATGTCATCGATCCCGGTGAGGTTGGACCTGAACCTGTACATGTGATTTCCTGTGGGGAGGGTCGTTTGATATCTGTACATCTTCCCATCATTTGGAATGTCATCTTCAAGATCATCCTCGACCATATCATACAAACTGTCATCGATCTCTATCTTGACCCAATCGGGGAATCTGTTGTACTTGAACTCGGTCTTGAAGATGAACAGTGTGGAAGTGTCCCCACGGATAGGGGAGACCTGCTTGGAGATCAGCCCCGGTTTCCCGGGATAATAATCGGTCCATATTGAGAAGGTCTTTTCCACGAAATTATTACCTGGTCCTGAATCATCCTGAAAGTGAACGGTAACATTGGCAACGAACCTCCCAGCGAAGGCAGTGGTCCAATTCGGGAATTCGAAGGTCTCATTCTCTCCAAAGCTGATCGCGGAGAACATTATCGGGAAGAAGTTGTGGGACACCTTCTCTCCGGTCTCGAGATTTGTCAGGACCAGAGATAGGTTAGCATTGGCCGAACCCATGTCCGCACCATCGTTGAACACGGTAACGTTCACACGAATACCCATTTCTTTCTGATACCGTTCTCCGTTCTCCGGAATGTTTACTACAGGTCTAAGATCCGGCTGATCCCTTGTTGGTGCACTATCGACCTCGTGGGAAGGCAGGACCAAAAGTAGACCTGTAATAACAAGCCCGCACAGTAAGAAGGACAGGAGCCTGTTCATGTATTCGGATTTGAAAGGTTGTTATTTAACCTTTGCCTCTTCTGTGCTGGAGGGGTCATTTGGACCGATCGACATATACCGATAGAAGTTTCAATATGGTCTTGACGGAGGCTTCCATGGATTCAACCGGAACGAACTCCCTTTTTGAGTGGAAGTTCATACCCCCAGCGAAGAGATTCGGGGTCAGAAGTCCTTTGTATGACAGCATTGCACCATCGGTTCCACCCCTGATTATTGCCTTTTTAGGATCGATCCCAGCTCTTTTAACGGCTTCTATCGCATATTCCACTGCCCTTGGATCTTCATCAAGCTTGAACTTCATGTTCCGATAGGATTCCTTGATGTCCAGAATGATATCGGCCTTGGGATATCGTGCCCTTTGAAGCTCGGCAATGTTTTCGAGAATGTTGACCTTCTCACCCATTCCTTCCATTGTAAAATCCCTGATCAGCAGCCTGACCTTGGTCTCTTCCACTCCACCTTCGATATGATGTGGGTGAAGATAACCAACACGGTCCTCTGTGGCTTCGGGGGTCAGGGTTGATGGTACCATATCAATGATCTCGGCTCCGATCCGGACAGAGTTCGTCATTTTATCCTTTGCATATCCAGGATGTACGTTGACACCCTTGATTATGAAGGTAGCGCCCATTGCGTTGAAGGTCTCATCCTCCACCTCTCCGATCTCTCCGCCATCTATGGTGTACCCAATATCCGCTCCGAACCTCTCCACATCGAAGAACTTGGTCCCATTCCCAACCTCCTCATCAGGTGTGAATCCTATTCGGACCTTCCCATGGGGAATTGTCTGATCACCCAACAGTATCTTGACCGCTGCCATTATCTCGGCAACTCCTGCCTTGTCATCTGCACCCAGAAGTGTTGTCCCATCAGAGGTGACAATGGTGTTTCCAATATTTTCAAGCAGATGAGGATTCTCCTTCACCTCGATCACAACACTCTCATCTCCAGGTAGAATGATGTCACTGCCATCATAGTTCTCGTGCAGGATCGGTTTGACATTCTCTCCTGACACATCCGGCGATGTATCAACATGGGCAATAAGCCCTACAGTCGGGACCTTGGATGCTTCTTCCGGTGGAATATTGGCTGGAACTGTGGCCATAACATATCCATATTCATCCATTTCAACATCTGTCAATCCCATCTCCTTCAATTCATTCACAAGCATTCCGAGAAGATCCTTCTGTCTCTCGGTGGATGGGTAGCTGTCTTCAACACCCTCCTGGGATGTTGTATGAACCTTCACGTATCTGATGAACCTCTCCAATACATCTGACATCTGAAATACCTCCGATATGTTCCCCCGAATGTATGAACATATGAAATATCTTTTCTCTTATTATTTCACCTACCCCACCAAACCCTAATTATGTATCCATCAAACTTCCGAAGTGATGACGGACTTGAAGGACCCGCTCTGTCCCGCCTGCCAATCCAACCTGGCCCTTGCAGGAAGGCTCAGGGATATGACCGGATATCAACTGGTCTTTTGCGGAAATTGCGGATTCACTGTCGGAGCGGTGAACTACTTCTAGGTGCAAAATATGGAGAGCCTTACATTCCTCTCCCGATTCCCATTTCTCGATGAGGCCCGCGAATGGGTCAGGTCACAGGAGCTGACCATAATCGATATGTTATCTCCTGACAGCGAAGCTATCCAGGCTAGAGCTATGGAAAGAGTGGATGACGCTATCGAGGGAAAAGAGATCATCCATGATGTCAGAGGAAGGAGTGAAGAGGAGGTCGAGCTCCTCTCATACCCTGTTTCAAGGTTCATGGTGGCAGCGGTTGGTGATCAGAATCTGATCAAATGGTTCTCTCATCATGAAGGAGAAAGGGCAAAGGTCCTTCTGGAAAGGGAGGAGCCATCCAATGTTCTTTCCATCGGTGAGGAGCTTGGTCTGGTTGCCCTGGAGCACCCCCCCAACTGGAAACCCGGAAAGGATTCAAAGAGAGCCGTTACCAAGGGAGTAAGACCACAGATCTTTGCGATGGAGGGAGAGAACAGGGAATACTGGGTGAGGTTCACAGGTTATCTTCCTCCCAAAAGGAACATATCAGGTTCGGAATGGGACCTCATCAACCAGACCATGGACAAAGGGTACATCAAATTGAACAGGAGAACCTATATCAGGATACTTCAGGAACTTGTCAAGAAGAAGGTTGAGGATGGTCTGTATGTGAAAATGGACCTGCCCCGGAATCCAAAACTGAGAGAGATGGTAAAGGGTCTGAAAACCAAGGTGGAAGGAAGGAAAAAGAGATACGCCCCCACAGAGCTGGGCAGGCTCACGATCACAAGACTACCCCCCTGCATGAAGCAGATCCTTGGCATGTCGCAGGCAGGCGAGAACCTACCTCATCATGCCAGGTTCGCTTTTGTGACCTTCCTACATGCTATCGGAATGTCGGGAGAGGACATCTTCAAGGTATTTACCGGGGCCCCGGATTTCAAAGAGGACATTGTGAGATATCAAGTGGAACATATCACGGGTTCAACCTCGGCAACCAATTACTCCCCACCCAACTGCGACACAATGAAAACAGGCGGGATATGCTTCAATCCGGATACGCTCTGTGAAAAGGAGTGGCTCATCAACCCGGTGAAATATTACAGGATCAAAGGGAAACCAAGGACCCAAAGAAAGACCGAAAAAAAGGAAACCTGAATCACATTGGCAGGAACTTTCTCATAACAAATGCATCGGATTTGTCATTATAATATTCCTCTATCATGCCTGTGATCCCGAAACCCAGCTTCTTGTAAAATTCAAGGGCGACCTCGTTCTTGGTCCCTACCTCAAGCACCATTGATGTGATCTTTCTACTGGCAGCATACACCTCTGCAGACCTCATCAGGGTTGAACCTATT
>JAUVBH010000237.1 GCA_030591285.1 Thermoplasmatota archaeon | reverse complement strand
GTCTAGGATTGTGGGACCTGTAAAGTGTCGAAGTGGAGGCCGGTGGAGCTTCCTTCCTCTCTTTGATCTCAACACCGTACTTGGTACAATTTGGACAGACGTACATCTGTGCACCTGCAATATCAACCAGCTGCAATCTTGCGCCCTTACCACATCTTTCGCAATCAGACATCAGCCTACCCCCTTGAGTCATTTCTCCGAATCATATATGAACGTAAATATCTAACCCATGCCCCAGGTTGGTTTTCCCCTTCTTTTCGCTTTGATAATATGATCTAAAACCTCTTTTTCCTCAACAGACATCTCGGTCTTGACAAGTTCGGGAACCTTGGATTCCGGGAGGTCGATATATAGCATGTCCTCTTCATTGAAGTGTCGACCGACCATGGGACCACTTATGGCCATTGCCACCTCATCTCCCATCTTTGCTTCCTTAATGGACTTCTTTTCCAGCTGTATCGAGGAGATCTTACCAAGGACCTTTCCATCTTCCCTCATCACTGATTGTCCGGTTCTGATCCTTCCAGCCAGTATCCGAACTCCAACAACCGCCGGTTTTGAGACCCTGAAAGTATGGTCTCTCATGAAGAGGAACTTTGCGGGGTGAGCATATTCGGACCTTCTCTCATCGTCCATTTCCTGTTTCTTCCTCTTATGCCATTCGTCGCGATCCTCCATGATCTTGTAGATGACATTGTTGATTATCAGTTTCACTTCATTTTCTTCGGCAAGTTCTTCCACACCGGGAAGTACCTTGACATTGAAAGCAAGGATGATCCTTCTTAGCGGGTCCTCGAAGGACGCTACTTCCTTGATATCTCTCTCGGAGATATCTCCCACATCCGCTTTCCAGATCTTGATCTCCTGTTGACCAAGTAAATGGTTCATAGCTTCAAGTGAACCTATTGCATCTGCCTTGATGAAGATACCAATGGGAACAAGCTCGAAGGAAACATCGGTCAGCTCCCTTACTTCTTCTATTGCCATTTCCTCGGTCATCTCTCCAGATACAACCCTTATTGGAGCTCCGGCAATGACATCATCAGCATTCTTCGCAAGAATTTTCACACCTGCTGCGGCGAATACCTCGGGAATGTTGTCGAACTTCTCCTTTGGGTCCCTTATCTCGTCCATAGGTTTGGGTTTAAGCAATGACTTTACCCTGAGAACTGCAGGTTCTCCCCTGGTCCCAACAACGATCTTGTCATCCTTTCTGATCATTCCACTGAAGATGATCGAGTCCATGGTTGTACCCAATCCCTTTTCCTCTTTGACCTCAAGAATTGTCCCCTCTCCAGGACCTTCTTCTGTGTCAAGCTGGTTTCCAAGGAATTTCTGAGCAAGTCCGATCAGCATCATCAATGCATCCGGTATACCCAGTCCATTTACAGCTGACATGGGAACCATTGCGATCGAGGTTGTGAAATCGCTTACCCTGGTATACAGGTCCGCATTGAACCCGTGCATTGCAAGATCTCCCATCAGAGAGTAGATGCGATTGTCAAGTTCCTTGGTGAGAAGCTCACCTTGATCCTGGATGTTCAGAATGAATGCTTGATCCTCCTGAACCTTCCAACCATTGATCCGATCCAGCTTGTTCAGTCCTATGATGAAAGGAGTTTTGTATTGTTTCAGGATGTTGATGGATTCCAGGGTCTGTGGTTTGATCCCTTCCATCACATCAACGATAAGTATGGCAAGGTCGGCCAATGCTCCTCCCCTTGCCCGTAGGGTTGTGAATGATTCGTGACCTGGTGTGTCTATGAAAAGTAGACCGGGGATAGCGAATTTCTTCCCCTTCATCAGGGGTCCGCATAAGCGGTATATTGCCTCTATCGGTACCTCGGTAGCTCCGATGTGTTGTGTGATCCTACCTGCTTCCCGGTCAACAACTCCTGTTCCTCTGATTCGGTCCAGGAATGTGGTCTTTCCATGATCAACATGACCAAGTACAGATACGATCGGTTGTCTGGTTCGCATCCTGCTCACCTCTGGGATTGGGCCCATATACTAGGTCCTATTAATATGTTGCAAGGACCCACTTTCGGTCCAAATTTGATCTTATGGGATACTTGACTGGTATGTGTCTGGATTCGCCTGAGGATATGGTCTATAAATGTTTTCTCTTCTAATCGGTCTGGGAGGTAATCCATCATCTTTGTTTAAGATCCGGAGATAGGTAATGTACCCTGCAATTATGACAATTGAAGCAAGGGCGGCCATAATATGGTCGATACCAGTATCAGTCATAAATTCAGCATAGAATCGTCCCACGGTTGATATGAACGATCCCGACATCAGGATTGTGAAAGCAAGAATGTTGATCCTTCGATATTTCTCAGGGAGTAATTTTCGAATGAATATCATCAAACCGCCGAACATCAAACCTGTCTGAGCCATGCCGGAAAGTAATCCGAGGTAAGGGAGATTGGATATGAATCCTGTTGCAAATGTACAAAGGACAAGGATACCCCCAACCATTCCGTCAGATTCCAATCTTGGATCCTCTTTCCTACTCTGGATCATGAAGACACTGATAGCAATAACCAGTCCAATAAAAATAATTCCAAAAACTAGGAGAACGATCCCTATCGAACAAATTACACCCATATTGGGCAATTCATTTCCTGTGTCTTCGCTAAAGGAAAGATCTTCAGCGATCCTCTGTTCTACACCCTTATCGTAGAAAAGGTAGGAACTTAATCCGATGGTCAGGATAGAACCGATCAGAAGGAAGATGATCAGGATCTTGAACAATTTGATGGCTTTGTATGCCTTCTCTCCCATTATTCTCCCTGGAGCAATATCCCGGGTTGATTATTTATTGTTTTCAGGTAAGTTTGAAAAAGAACCTCAGCGATACCCCAGTGGAGAGCTGGATGAACGATGATCTATTCTTCCTTCGACATATGGTGGATGAGGTAAGGTTCCTTAAAGCACACTGCAAGGGGCTCCCAAAGGAACAACTTGTTCATGATGAGGTATTAAGAAAAGCTGTTCAAAAGAGCCTCGAGAATATCTCTGTGGCTGCATTTAATCTGTCCCCTCAATTGAAGATGGAATGGAACATGATAAATTGGGAAAAACTTTCCCAAATGCAGGTCCAGATGAAGACAAGGTTCCTTTCTGTTGATCAAGACTATATTATGACGGTTATCAAATATGAGATGCCAAGGCTGGAGAAAGCTGTCAAGATGATCATGGAACAACAGTTCCCTGGACAGATGGTTAGAGAACGAGGTGGATTGAAACTGCCTTAATTTCCGTCAGACATCCTAAAATATTTGTTAATAACTGGGAAGTCCAATTCACTTTGTGAGTTTAATTGATACGATCAAGATAGATCAATGATATGGAAAATTCAATGTTTTATGGCTCACATCTCCAAAATAATTATAATCGATGTTCAAGATAGATACCTCTGGAGGAGAGGGACCTTATGAAACGGATGTTCACCCTATGTCTGGTCAGCTTTTTGACCATGATATGTTTATTCACAACCGGTTTTCAAGGTATGACCGTTGTTGTTCCCGAAAATGAATGGATGTACCAGAAAGCTACCACGTCGGATGCTTCATTCATCGGAGAGGAAGCAGATGACTATGCCGGATATAGCATGGATCTCGTTGGAGATCTGAACGGGGACGGGTATG
>JAUVBH010000142.1 GCA_030591285.1 Thermoplasmatota archaeon | reverse complement strand
TAGTGATCATATCTTTGATCCTCCTTGCGTTCTCCAAGAGAAAGGATATCAAGATGGAGATCGAAGATGAGAAGGAACTTGAAGCTGAAGAGTCTGACTATCGAAACACACTTGATAGAAAGAAAGCAGAACGCCTTGGGATGAACAAATAAGGATCAATGGAAGGATAAAATTCTTCCATTGTTTTTTCTCAGTCCCCGCCTATATGGTGTAGATAGTGGTCGGGGACTGATTATATTATTTCAGCGGCTATCAATGTGGGCAATTAGGATGAAAAAAATATCTGTTTGATATCTCGATATTTTCAAGTATGCCCATCCTTTTACATATGGAGGTAACTGAATGTATAAATGCAATATCAATGCTCTGGCACCCCATAATTCCGTTCGGAATGTATGATCATTTTGCCCCTCACTTTTATATACAAGGAAAGCCGGAATGCAAAAAGGCTTTATAATCAATTTTCGTTAAACAGATTTGTTCTTATATCCAGTAATAAACTGGAAGTGTTTGTAAACGCTAATAGAGGTGTAAAAAATGAATACTAGAAGATATGTCGCACTGGCATTTTTCGTGGCTTTCTTGATGTTGGCAAGCGCCATCATCATATTCGATCCGGAAGAAACGGAAGTGGAAGCTGCTAGAGCACCATCTGCTGATGCTGCCGGATATACTTGGATCGATAACAGGGGTTCAGATCCAAAGGTTACCTATGATTGGATGGATATTACGGGTGTTGGAACTCCATTGAAATCAAAGATCAGGAGTTACTCGACCTATAGATATCTCTACTACGCCATCACTCCATATGAACAACTGGGTATGGATTTCCCATTCTACGGGCAAACATACACTCAGATACAGGTGTATCCCAATGGTGTCCTGGGATTCGCAGACTCCAACTATGGTTATGCACCTTATAATTATGGTGGAGCTTTCCCGAGTTCATACGTTTATACTCCACCAGGAACGATCGCTGCATATTGGACCTATTTCGGGGCTCCTCTTCGCAGTGGTTCAACATCAGATATCTGGGTATACCAGGGTGTGACCGTTGAGGGGATGAAATACTGGGCCGTTACCTGGGCGAATTACAACTACTATGGGACATCAAGTACGGGTTCCACTTCCCAGGCGATCTTGTATGAAAATGGGGATATCAAGGTTCATATCCTGGAGAGCCAAACATACATAACGAATTATCTGACGATGGGAATCCAAAACATTGATTCCACTATTGGTGTCAACTATGGATATCAGCAAAGACCTCCAGATAGGACAGCCATTCTCTATAAGCAGTATGCCACTGAGCTAAATGAAACAGAATTCTCCACAGGATTCGGGATCGACGAGGATATCTATCCTGCAATGGCAGGTCAGGGTGACGATCTTTACTGGGCAGAGACCAGGGTTTGGATCGAGACAGATGTCTCGGACCTGACCAACCTCGATTACACCATCGGATCTGGATCCGACATGGAGAACATCATTCTGAGGTACGACTTCCAGTCCGAGACCTTCATGAAGATCAACGATGGAAACCGTATGGTGTTCCTGGAATCAGACCTATGTCAGGCTTCGTATGATCCTGAAGATATTACACAAGCCATGAAGATCAGGTTCTATTATGATTTCAATTTCAACTGGGATCGTATAGATCATGTAAGTGTCAAGATGCAGGTCTTTGGAACTGGTGTTACCTCATCTAAAGTTGAGTTAGATAATTTGTTCAGGGTCGAGACCAGGTTCAAGATGGAAGGCAATTTGACCATAAAAGATTCAAAAGATCGAGTACTCTCCAAGGGAGATTGGGTCAAAGGTGGGGATTCCATCACCTTCGACGGAATCGTCAGAAAATATGCGGATCCTGCAATACCCATCTCACCTCCGGATTCGATCCAGATCGCTATTGGTGATAGGCCTGGAAGGATACATACCGGGGAAACATCCGAGCTTTCTGATGTGCAGGTATACATCGAACCATATTATCAGGATATGGAATTCTGGTTCGAGTTCATCAACGTCACAGAGAACAAGGACATGTCCGATCCTTTCTACAAGGGTTTCAGATTCGTTCTTCAGATAGATTCTGATAAACCCGGTCTACCTGGTGAGTTGTTGATCAAACCGGATTCAAAAGATGATCAACCTCAGAACTTCGATGATGATCCGGATGTTTATCTTGTCTGGAAGGACGCGGTCGATCAGTCCTCTGGTGTGGCAATGTATCATATCTCCGTCAATGTGGACAGGGATGAAGCGATCGCCACAGGTGCAGAGATCATCGACGTCCCAAGGGGAACATATGCAGCTCCGATAAACCAGCTCCCGGAAGGCAATAACAGGATCTTCATCTGGGCAGAGGACGCTGTCGGAAACGAGGGTAACTCTATCTTCATAGATGTTAAGAACGACTATACTCCAGTATGGTTCTCCAGTTTCTATCCGATAACCGGTGAGTGGATCAATACGCTTAGGCCAAGATGTTCGATCCTGATCCATGACGATCTGACAGGTGTGAACCCCATCACCATCGAGTATGAGATCTCCACAGCTGGAGAGGTAGGACTCGTTGGAGAATGGAACACCATCTCAGATGCATATGCACCTGGGGAAGAACTCAGAGTGGTTGTGTCAGGTTGGTTCAAGAATGGTAAGGACAACTGGATCCGTTTCAGGGCCAAGGATATGGCCGGCAACGGATATATGGAGTCCGAAGCATTCAATGTCTGGGTAGATGCAAAATCTCCGACCTACAAGCTTCTTTCGCATTCAGAGGATGAGTATCAGCTCAACCCCCTCCAGGAAGTCAGGATACAGGTAAACGATGAACAGTCCTGGGTAGATTCAAGCTCTATAGAGTACCGGATCTCCACTCAGGGACTGACAAAATGGTCACAGTGGCTTCCATACAAGGACGCTAACGATGGACCAAAACCTGTTGTGTCTCTAAGGGAGCATTTCAGGAGAGGTGAGGACAATTATATTCAGGTCAGGGCAATGGATCTCGCGGGAAACCCGATGTCCTCCTCCCAGGCCTTCAATATCAAGATCAACACCTATCCAGAGATAGTGATAATCTCTCCATCTTCTGGAGACAGACTGATCCAGGGAACAACCATCGTGTTCGATGCGACAAATTCATTCGATCCAGATGGAGATAGGTTGACCATCAGCTGGTTCAAATCAACAGCAACTGGTCTGGAATCCCTGGGTGACTCACAGCAAGTAAAAGCCAACCTATTGCCAGGCGAATACACTATCACAGTGATCGCCAAGGACAGGGTTAACAATCAGGTGCAGAAGACATTCACCATCACAGTGGAGCCTCTTCCAGAACCAGAACCAATTGAAGATACTGATCTTGATGGTATGTTCGACTGGTGGGAGATCCAGTTCCAGACCAATCCAGAGGTGAAGGATGCACAGGAAGATCCTGATGGAGATGGTTTCACAAATCTGCAGGAGTATGAGAACAACACCAATCCAAGGAACGAGATCAGCAAGCCTGCGACATACCGCACAGATGGAGGCTCCGATAAACTCGGCCTCTTCAGTCAGGATGCATGGCCTCTCTGGGCTCTTCTTGGTATTCTGTTCATTGCAGTGGTCCTGACGATGTTCGTGACCAAGTCCAAGAAGGATAAGCAGATCAAGAGGATCAACACCGTGCGTAATATGCGGAAGATCATGCCATCTGTCTCCTGGGACCAGATCACAACAACTGCATACATGGCTCCAATGACCGGTGCTCCAGCTCTTGCAGCTGCGGCCGGACCGGCACTACCCGCCGCCGCAGTTGTTCCGGATGATCAGGCACTTCCACCAGCACAGGAAGCTGATGTAGCGGCACACGAAGCAGCTCACGCAGTACAGCAACAGGAAGCTGCTCCAGCACCAGAGCCAACACCTGCACCAGCACCGGAGACACCACCAGCACCAGAACCCGCACCAGCCCCCGCCCCAATGGCGGCACCTGCTGGAACGGTTCCGATGCCGGAGACACCTCCAGCCGTGAACAATCTGCCACCGCAGTAATAAGACCCTAATGGTGGAGAGTATGGGAGACCTTTTTTTAGGTCTCCCTTTTTTTATGTACGTTTTTCATTCGCTAACATTTTTAAATCAATTAACATATGAACAGGACCATGAAGATCGCATTGTTCGGGCCCCCCGGAGCCGGGAAAGGTACGCAGGCAAAGTACATCGTTGAGAAGTTCAACATCCCTCAGATATCCACCGGGGACCTGCTCAGGGCCCAGGTCCGTGAGGGGACCCCTCTGGGAAAAATGGCCAAGGAGTTCATGGATAAAGGAGCTCTTGTTCCCAATGAGGTTGTGATCGAAATGATGAAGGAGAGGATATCAGATGGTGACTGTTCAAAAGGCTTCATCCTTGACGGTTTCCCAAGGGCCCTTTCCCAGGCAGAAGCTCTTTCCGGGATCGTCAAGCTCGATGCAGTGGTTAACATTGTTGTCGACGAATCTGCACTTGTAAGAAGGATCACTGGAAGAAGAATGTGCAAATGCGGTGGAACTTTCCATGTTGATTTCAATCCACCAAAGCAGACCGATATCTGCGACCAGTGTGGAGCTTCGCTGTATCAACGGGATGATGACAAGGAAGAGACCGTTCTTTCAAGGCTTGAGGTTTATCGGTCACAGACCGAACCTCTCGTTGAATACTATGGAAAGGAGGATATTGTCCACGATTTCGATGGGAACAGACAGATCGACCAGATCTCATCCGACATCCTCGGTTTCCTTTCAAAACTCGAAGGTTAGATCATGAGAATACTTGTTATCGGTGCTGGAGCATTGGGAAGTCTCATTGGTGGACTTCTTTCAGTTGAACATGATGTCACCATTGTCGGCAGACCAGAGCAAGTATGGGTCTTGAAGAGTAAAGGATTGAAGATAGAGGGGATCACAGAGGGTGAATTCCAGCCGAATGCGCATTCAGGGGTCCCCCGGGACCAGGAGTTCGACCTGATAATCATCTGTGTCAAATCATACAACACGGACATCTCTCTGGAACCCCTAACGCCACTGCTGATGAAGGGTACTCCGATCCTATCAATGCAGAATGGCCTTGACAATGAGGAGTTGATACTGCAATTCATAAAAACCAAAGGTTCCCCATCCTTTGTTATTGGGGGTATC
>JAUVBH010000184.1 GCA_030591285.1 Thermoplasmatota archaeon | reverse complement strand
CAGGGGAGGTAGTCGTTGTGGAATCAGATCTCCAGAGATTCACTGCCGATCAGGTCTTTGATGGATTGGGTTATACTGAAGTGGTCGAAAAAGCAGGGGGTCGCTGTTCGAATATGACCACCGAAAAACAGATAGAGGTCGATATCCCAGGTGGGCAGCATTGGAAGAAACGAACAATGCCTGATTCCCTGGTGAACACCGATCATTTCATCACCATGCCAGTTATCAAAACTCATAAACTCTGGTTGGTTACCCTGGGTGTCAAGAATAATTTCGGGAACGTCCCTGAATCTGACCGTGTGAAATATCAGAAATATCTCCCACAGGTTGTGGGTGATTTCAACGCTTTTCGGCCTGCTGATCTTACTATCGTCGATGGGGTTATTGGAATGGAAGGAGATGGGCCCATCGCTGGGATCCCGAAGAGAATGGATCTTGTAATGGGTGGCAACAATCTCGTTGCCACGGATGCAGCCATGTGCAGCATCATGGATTTTAACCCTCTTGACTCCGATCTTATCAAGAATGTTTTCGAGAGAGGGATGGGACCAATTGATCTCAATAAGGTAGAACTCAGCGGTGTTCCTATCAAGGATGTTAAAAATCCCTATATCGGACCCCCACAGGATCTGATCTCAAAGAGTGAGAGGTGGGTCAGGAAACATCCCAAACTTGCGAATTTCATCTACCGTTCCTGGTTCTTCAAGTTCGCAAAAAGAGCAGCATGGGGAGTTAGAGGTCTCTACGGATACAGATCTAATTACCATAAGCAGGTAGAAGACACCGGTCTATGGGAAGGATACGACTGGGAGAACCTGATGGAAGTTTACACTCCCATAGCATAAAAAACAAAAGAGGAGAGCAGATCAGTGCTCTTCCGCTTCGCAATGTTTCTTGTAAGGGTCAAGATCGAACAGGTTATCGATCTCGGATGCATCCCCGATCTTCAGTTTGTAGATCCAGTTGGCATAGGGGTCATCATTGAGCATCTCAGGTGCATCAACGACCTCTTCGTTGACCTCAAGGATCTCTCCGGAGAGTGGTGAGTAGATGGGGGTCGAGGCCTTCACAGACTCGACAGCACCTTCTGGTTCCAATTCCTTGCTCTGCACCGCATTCTCTCCAATGACCGGTGCCTCTACATAGACGATATCGGTGAGCTGGTGAGTTGCATACTGAGTGATCCCAACCGTCGCAATATCTCCCTCGATCTTTGCCCATTCATGGGTCTTTGTATACTTCAGGTCCTCCGGAAATTCCAATCCAGTTATGTCGCTCATTATCCTGCCTCCTTTGGTTCTCTCCTCGATTATGGGTAAATCCATATTTTAACTTGGTGCGTGGTCAGGCCCTGGGGTTCACTATGACCGCCGGGACCTCTCTGCTCTTGATCTTGATGACGATCTCGGTTCCGTATTCTTTTAGATCGAAATCCACATAGCCAAGGCCGAATCCGATCTTCTTTCCTGGGATCATCGTTCCTGATGTGACGATTCCCACCTTTTTTCCATCCTTGAATATCTCCATACCTGTCCTGGGTATCCCTCTGTCATTAAGCTTGAATGCGACGAACTTGGCAGGAATTCCATCCTCTTTCTGTTTTTCAAGTACTTCCTTTCCAACGAAGTCATGGTTCCATTTGACGACCCATGTCACATTGGTTTCCAGGGATGTCCTGTTGAAATCAAAGTCCTGACCGGAGAGGAGGAGAGCTTTCTCCAATCTCAGTGTATCTCTGGCTCCAAGACCGATCGGTTTGATACCGAACTCTTCACCGTGTTTGAAAATGGATCTCCAGACAGCAACTGCATCCTCGTTCGGTATCATCAGTTCGAAACCATCCTCTCCGGTGTAACCTGATCTCCAGACAAGGAAGGTCTTGTTCAGATCCTTGAAATGCATGTAATCACAATTGAAGAATTTCATCTCACAGGGATTGGTTGTTGCTTTTCTCATAACATCTACAGCTTTGGGACCCTGAACAGCTATGATGGCATAGTCCTCTGAGAGGTTCTCCATCACGGTGCCTTCTTTCCTGTATTTATTGAAATGGTCCCAGTCAAGCTTGATCTTCGCTGCATTTGGAACAGAGAAATAGTGATCATCACCAAGTTTGGCTATGATCATATCATCAACGATCTGGCCTTCTTCGTTCAGGAAATGGGTGTATTTGAGCTGTTTCATCCTCATTCCTTTGATATCCTGGGTGAGAATATTGTCAACAGTATCCAGGGCAGTATCCCCGAAGATCCTGAAATTCCCCATATGGGAGACATCGAAAACTCCCACAGCGTTCCTCACTGTCTCATGTTCGTCAGTTATTGAGGTGTAATGCGTTGGAAGGTAGAATCCTGAGAAATCAACCATATTTCCCCCGATCTCTTCATGGATCTCGGCCAGTGGTGTCCTCTTCGGTGCCATCATTATCTCTCCTTATTTACAGGTCGTCTGCGTCATCGGTCAATCCTTATTTTAATTTTAGTATCTCCAAAATGGACAATCTTTTGATAAATGTGACACGAATTCTACAGAACCCTGTTTTTCTAACGAAAAACGTTATTAAAGATATGCAGATTCTCCCGAGCTTTTCCATTATCATGGAGGTGAAGATCTTGCATTACCTACCGAATCACAGTAATGAAAAGGAGATGCTCGAGCGAATGGGACTCAAGAGCATTGAGGACCTTTTCTCTGATATCCCCGAAGCCATGAAAGCTGATGGACTTAAGCTCCCACCAGGGATCTCTGAGATAGAGGTTCTAAGGGATGCCGAGGAAAATATGAAAATGTCCAAGGGAGCCGGAGATATGCCCATGTTCCTCGGTTGTGGTTTCTATGACCATTTCATACCCACAGCTGTCGAGAACGCGGTCATGAGATCGGAGCTCTACACCTCTTATACCCCATACCAGCCAGAGATGTCCCAGGGCATACTTCAAGCGCTTTTCGAGTATCAGTCATTGATGTCGGAACTGCTGAAAATGGACGCTGTCAACACATCTATGTATGACCATCAAACGGCCATTGGTGAAGCGATCCTGATGTCCAACCGGATCAATCACAAGAAGTTGTTCCTGATACCTGACTACATCACCCTTGACAAGCTCTGCGTGATCGAGAATTACATTGGCGGAGCAGGCATTGAACTGAAAAAGATACCCTTTGTGAAAGAAAAAGGGACAATGGACCTTGATGCTCTGAAGGATATGCTAACAGATGACGTATCGGGAGTATACATAGAGACCCCAAATCTGCTAGGTCTATTTGATCCCGGTGCATTATTGATCAAGGAAATGCTGGGCCCGAGGCAAGTCTATGTCGTGGGAGTGAACCCCATGACAATGTCTATCGCAAAACCACCAGGGGAATACGGAGCGGACATAGTTGTCGGAGAAGCGCAACCTCTTGGCATACCGATGAGCTACGGTGGGCCATCCACGGGGATCTTTGCTACTTCCATGAAACTGATGAGAAAGATGCCTGGAAGGATAATCGGTGCCACCAAGGATGAATTGGGAAGAAGGGCGTATTGTATGACGCTTTCAACCAGGGAGCAGCACATCCGGAGAGAGAGAGCAACCTCCAATATCTGCACCAACGAAGCCCTGACATCCATCATGGCCAATGCATATCTCTCCCTACTGGGTAAGAATGGGTTCAGATCCCTGGGTCTCCAGCTTGCATCAAGGGGAAGATACCTTGCAAACAAGATCAACGAACTTGAAGGGTTCAAATCTCCCGCAAGTGATGGTCACTGGTTCAACGAATTCCCCGTTGAGGTCGATGTGGATGTATGTCAATTCCTGAATACATGTGAAGAAAAGGGCGTCCTTGCCGGGATCAACGTGTCCTATGAAGTTGACTCTCTGGAGAATATCTTCACCGTGGCAACAACCGAAATGCACACTCAGAAAGATTACGAGAAATTGCTTGTAGCCCTGAAAGAAGCACGGGAGGTGTGCCAATGACCGATTTCCAGCAGGCAAGATACAATGAACCCCTTATCATAGATCAGGGCAAACCGGGCAGGATCGGCATATCCCTACCGCCCTGGGATGAGATCATGGATATGAAAGACCTCCTTCCTGAAGGAATGGTGAGGGATGAGCTTGTTCTTCCAGAGTTATCCGAACCTGAGGTCATTCGACACTTTGTCAAACTTTCCCAGATGAACTATGGAACTGATTCCGGAATTTACCCCCTTGGATCCTGCACTATGAAATACAATCCCAAGGTGAACGACAAGATCGCATCACATCCCACTCTTGTCAGAATGCATCCTCTCCAACCTGAGGATACTGTTCAGGGTGTTCTGAAGATGATGTATGAACTTCAGGAATATCTCAACGAGATAGGCGGACTGGATGCCTGCACACTTCAACCTGCAGCAGGTGCTGCTG
>JAUVBH010000160.1 GCA_030591285.1 Thermoplasmatota archaeon | reverse complement strand
CGATGGATCTGAACGATGTTCCGATCTATTTTCCCTATATGCCCGGGGATGTTGCAACGGATTATCACATTGTCCAGTTCGATGGTCCCATCATGGAAGAGGATAAGGTAATGCTCAGACAAGCTGGGTTCACTATCCTTGATTATATTCCAGATTATGCCTTCGTCATCAAGGTCAATGAGGGACGGATCCAAGAGCTCGATGAGATGGACCTGAGGCATATTCCACTGCCGTCATTCCTGAAGATATCCCCCATTATCTACGAGGTAGTGAATATTGGGGATCTCGATGATCATTTCGATATAATGGTCGTGGAGACCTTCGTATCATCACTTGATGCATATCTATCGCTACTTTCGATCGGACCTGTGGAACAGGTATCCTCCACAAGATATCACGTTAGGAGCACAGATTTTCTGGCCATTGCATCGATCATTGATGTGAAATGGGTCGAACCCCTGCCAGAATATAAGTTAACAAATAATGTTGCCTCGGGGATCATCGATGTCGATACGATCCGCAGTCTCTACGGTCTTGATGGGACTGGAGAGACAGTGGCAATTGCTGATACCGGATTGGATACCGGAGTTGACGATCATAATACGGTTGGAGATATCCACGCTGATTTTGATGGGAGGGCGGTCCTCCGAAATTGGGCAGGAACATCCCCGGATGACGGCCATGGTCATGGGACCCATGTCGCCGGATCCGTTGGTGGGGATGGTTCCATGTCAAGTGGCAACATTAAAGGAATGGCAACGAACGCTACCATTGTATTCCAGGCAATAGCAACCGATACTGGGTCACTGAATACTCCTGGAAACCTATCCACCCTGTTCAAACAGGCCTATGACCTTGGGGCCCGTGTTCACACAAATAGCTGGGGTAGTGATGGAAGCGTGTTCTGGGGAAGATATATCCAATCATGCTATGATGTGGATTGGTCAATGTTCCACTATCCTGACCAGTTGATCCTGTTCGCGGCTGGGAATGAGGGAACAGATGCTTCACCTGGAGATGGAAAAGTAGACCCCGGTTCTGTATCGCCGCCTGCAACTGCAAAATCATCACTCAGTGTGGGAGCTTCCGAAAATGTAAGATCCTCAGGCGGTTTACAGACCACCTGGGCAGGTTTTGGATTGAACTTCAATCCGGTCAGAAGTGACCATGTCTCAAACAATGCAAATGGACTCGCTGGCTTCTCTTCCAGAGGCCCAACCCGAGATAACAGATTGAAACCGGAGGTTGTAGCACCCGGGACCAATATTCTTTCAACAAAATCATCCATTCCGGGTTCATCATCTGGATGGGGTGGATATAATCTTGATTATCTTTACATGGGTGGAACTTCGATGTCCACGCCGATAACTGCCGGAATGGCCACCCTGGTCCGTCAATATTTCAATCAGACCATGGGAGAGGACCAGATCCTCGGTTCATTGATAAAGGCCACGATAATCAATGGAGCGGTAGATATGACCCCGGGTCAATACGGCAGCTCCAATCCCACCACCAAGGAGATCAACAGACGACCAGATAACGATCAGGGGTGGGGAAGGATCAACCTTGAAGGATCCTTATACCCTCAGGTGGGAGCTTTCACCTACGAGAACAACTGGGATGGTATCGTTACAGGACAGAACTTCACAAGGGTATTTCGGGTCAACTCCAATGAAGAGCTGAGAGTAACACTTGCATGGAGTGATTACCCCGGTTCCTATTTTTCCGGTAAACAGCTGATCAATGACCTTGATCTGGTCCTGATCGCACCTGATGGATCGGAATACTTCGGTAATGATCTCGTTGCACCCTTCAATGATACCAAGGATGATATCAACCCCACCGAAACGATCACTATCGCTGATCCTCCCATGGGTTGGTGGAAGGTAGAGGTCAGAGGAGCCAACATTCCTCTGGGACCTCAGCATTTTGCACTGGTGTCCTCAGGGAACATAAGCGAATACATCACCAATTCCATGGTATTCGACAGGCAGTATTACTCCACCGATGATGGTAAAATTCAGATCCAACTCACATCGAAGGATCTCATTGGAACCGGCAACATCGAAGTAAACATTACCTCGACCTCTGATCCTATTGGCAGGAAGATCACACTCATAGAAGAGGGTGAGTTCGGTTCATTTATGGGTTCCATCAGAACTTCGAACATCTCCACTATTGACCTAGATAAGCTCTATGTGGAACCGGAGGACACGATCTATGCCTGGTACAATAACAATGACCATGGTTTCTTCTTCGATACAAATGCAATGGCCAAGAAACCGGTAAGAGCGGCATTATGGTATCTTCCCGAGAACCATCTGGTCTATTCACTTGGTGATGTCATTACATTGAAAGGTGCCTCGGTACCGGGAACGGATGTGAAGTGGACCATAGAGAACTCGACCTTGGGTTTCATGGAACTCGATGACACCGGATCCCTTGCTCTGGGTGACGAGATCGCAGGCGATGGCAAGTACTCTTCGCTTCTTTTCATTTCAGAAGAGATGTTTCTCAATGAAAATGTGATCCTCAGGGTGCACGATCCGTATATAGGATACATCTACTATCGAGAATTCACACTTGAGATCAATACATCAACAGCCCGGGCTCCAACCGATCTGGTAACAGACCCGATCCCCGAAGGAAACGGTATCCAGCTCTCGTGGAAGAAGACAGGCGGATCCAAACTGGACCATCATACGATCTTCGTCAACAGGACCCCCTTGAACCTGTCATATGACGAAGATAACTGGAGATCTGTCTTCGATACCGATCATAGCGGTAACACAACAGAGGTCTCCGGCCTGGAAGATGGAGTGGATTACTATTTCAGGGTAGCATCGGTCTGGGAAAACGGAAACACCTCATCTCCATCACATTGGGCACTTGGTATTCCTGAGGACAGCATTGCTCCTGAGGTTTCCATGGAAGAGGACCCATACACACTTGCAGGAGACGCTGTGATCGAGTTCGAGGCAGATGATGACCTCGAAATACTAGAGGTTGAATATTATAACGACACCGACAGGGATGGTATCGCTAACGATAATGGAACCTGGCTCAGCGCAGGTACTTCAGATGGAAAACAGTTCACATGGAATACCAGGGAGGAAGCTGGAGGTCCTGGAGACATGGAAAGAATTATCCTCCGAGCCAGAGGATCAGATGAGGTTCCAAATATATCGAATTGGACAGAATTCCCAGGGTATTCTGTTGATAATATCGGACCTGTTGTCCTTGAATTCGATTGGTTCCCCGGGAGGATCACCAATCACGGCTATTACAGCAACCTTCTGGGAACTTCCGAACCACTTTCAGATATCTATCTGATCGTCAACGATCGGGTCCAGAACACAACCACTGTAGGTCAATCGGGTCTTTTCGGTCTATCGCTGACACTTGACGAGGGTTACAATCTTGTGAATCTCACAGGATATGATCGGCATGGTGCCGGACCTGTGATCACTTCATACGAGTTCACCCTTGACACTATGGCCCCTGCTATCGGGATCGAGGAGTTCAATAGAACACTTCAGGTCGGATCCAGTGGGAAAATTTTCAATTCCACATCATATGATCTGGGGATCGATCCAGAGTACACCAAGATTGCGAACACAACATGGGAGATCATACTTCCTTCCGGCCAACACAAGGTAGGTTACGGTGACTCATATTTCGCTGACCTGACAAACCTGGGTAACCATTCCATAGTGATATGGGCTAAGGATATGGCAGGGAACGTGAACACCACCCAGATAGATTTCGTTGTAGTAGATACCATGGTGCCAAGGATAAAGGTCATGGGAAGCTGGGTCGTTGACGAGGATACTTCCATGGAATATTCCTCTGAGGGAACCCTGGATAATGATCCATGCACATTGGATGGAAAATGTGCGCAATACAACTGGACCTTCATCGGACCCGGGAACTGGACATATATTTCTGAAAGATGGGAGACCTCGGTAATATTTCCAAACCCTGGCAATTACCAGGGAACATTGACCGTGTGGGACCCTACCGGGAACTCCGCAAGACAGACCTTTACTATCCAAGTCCTTGATATCACTCCTCCAGAGGGGGTCATTGCTGGACCAAAGAAGGTTGAAGTTGGAGAGTCATTTGATCTAACTGCTGTCTTTGAAGATAATGGCCCCTTGTTCATGGAAGAAGGCGAATACAGCTGGGTGATCCACTACATCGACGACTATGGTATGTCCTTCAAATGGGGGGATGATACCGGATCGGTCATCAACTATACCATGCTGGACCAGGGAAACTACACATTTGAACTTACCATTACAGATAACTCCGGAAATGCAAGGAAGGTAAGCCATAAGGTATGGGTCTGGGATCCTCCGATCCTGGAAGAGGAGAAAGAACTATCCAAGGGAGAACGATCCTGGCTCCTTATCGTTGCAATTGCTGTTGCTGTCCTGATAATCCTGTTGATAAGTGCCCTTGTGATCTGGAAGGTCACAAGAGAAGAGCTTCATGATGTTGACTGGGCCGATGAAGATGAGGACCTTGATGAACTTGACAAGATCGATATTGATGAGAAGTTCGAAGATGATTACGATGAATTCGATGATATGGATGAGTGGTGACCTAATAGTCCATCATCCTATCTTTCGATCTTCCAACTATCTCCTCCAGGAGGGCCCTTGCTGGGTCTGCAAATATGTAATGTTTCCCTCGCGTTCTCCCAAAAGCCCAGATTGCATTCAACTTAGCCAGTTCTTTTAAACACTCCCTCAATTTGAAATCACTTTCACCGGGAGCCCAACTTCTTAGCTCTCTCAATGTGAATTCTTGACCTGAT
>JAUVBH010000025.1 GCA_030591285.1 Thermoplasmatota archaeon | reverse complement strand
GGTGGACTTACAGACTGGTCCAATCTTTATGATGATGGAAACATTGGACATGGAGATACCGTTTCCCTGGATGGAAATATTTCGGACATATGGTCTGTTCCAGACAACTCATTCGGCACCAGAATGCTCCAAACCTGGGTAATAGATCCGTTCCTTGGAGATCTTTTCCATGACCATTTCAATATCACATTCAATTCATCGGTTCCCAGATATCCAAAGAATGTAACCGGTTCAACACTGGAGACCGGAAATTCGATCCGGATCCAATGGGATCCAACCGATGAGACTGACATAGGTCATTATTCAGTCTACACGAACACAACCCCATCCACAAGGATCAGCACCTTCAATGGATGGACATTGCTTTCAAATACATCATCATACGCGACCAACCACACGATCTTTGGGCTTGTTGATAATTTCAACTACTGGTTCAGGGTATCTGCCATCGATGTGAACGGAAATGGATCATCTCTTTCAATGCCGTTCAACGCTACACCAACGGATATGGAAGCACCGATCATAGATCTGGTCACAACTCCATATACCATCGTAGGGGTTGCAAATTTACGGTTTACTGGAAGCCCCGATCTGACATCGGTTGAAATGGAATATTACAATGATACCAACAAGAACGGTCTGGAGGACGATGGAAACTGGACATCCATAGGGTATGGTGATCCTGCCAATTTCATCTGGGATACAAGGAATTCCTCTGGAGGTCCTGGAAATATCGACAGTATGTTCCTTCGATACAGAGGATCGGATGAGGTCAATAACACATCAGACTGGGTTGTTGCCTTCGGTTTCAGGATCGACAACACAGGGCCATCTTCGGTTGAGATCCTGGCACCACCTCCGAGGGTAACGAACATAGCATCCCACTCGCTGAATGGTAGATCCGAAGCCTTTGGATGGGTCGAGGTATGGCAAAATGAGGTGCTTGGAACCAACAATACCTGTGATGATTTTGGTGGCTTCTCATTTGACCTGGACCTTCAGGAAGGGGCGAACAATGTAACCCTTGGTGCTTTCGACCAGTTCGGGGCCGGACCGACGATCCGAACATACTGGTTCACCCTGGATACGATGCTTCCAGTTCCCATGATCGATGTAGAGGATCAGACATATATCCAAAGAGAGATCGGACCGGACCCATATATCCTGAACTCATCATCCTATGACCAGGGACTTGATGAGAACTTCACCTATATCGATAACATCACATGGACCTACAGAGGACCTGACGGAACTGCCAAGGTGCTGTTCTCCATGGAGTATTATTCTATTGCATTCACAGAACTTGGGCTTCACCAGCTTTCGTTGGCTGTAAGGGACCCAGCTGGGAACTCGGATGATATGACACTTCAGATCTTCGTTTATGACAACACATCGCCAATGATCTCCATTGATGGGGATAAGAACGTCTCCGAAGACCTTACAATAACATACGAATTGAACATCAGTGACAATGACCCGAGGATCCGCCTTAGAGCAAACTACTCCATAAAATGGAGCTTCTCGGGACCTTATGACTTCCTTCAGAACCACACATCCGAGATCGTCAGGATCGTTTTCCCCGAGCCGGGGACCTGCACTGTTTGGATCGAGGTTGTGGATGGAGGGAACAACTCCGCAAACCTTACTCTGAACATCACCGTTGGGGATGTGACACCTCCTGCTGGCAACATCATTGGAGATCAAGATGTATTACTCGGTATCCCTGAGACCTATAGAGCAAATCTCACTGACAATGGCCGACAAATGGAAGCGGGAAGCACCTACAATTGGAGCCTGCAGTACCTGGATGGACCTCCTGATCAGTGGTGGACCCGGAACTTCACAGGTATATCCTTTGATTTCAATTTCACCGAAACAGGGGCTTATACACTTATCCTTACAGCATCGGACCCCTCCGGGAACCAGAGGATATTCCAGATCAACATCAATGCAGATGGGGACCTTACACCACCATGGGTCTCCCAGATACTTCCTGCTCCGAACGCCACGTATCAGTTCATTGAGAACCAACACTTCATCATCAGATTCTCCGAGAAGATGAACCATTCATCTTTGAACATGGGATCGATATATATTCGGAGCGAGAATGGTACAAGAATTGATGCAACCTATGCTTTCAAGGAGGAACAAAGCAGGACCGTTGTAACAGTAACACCGGAGATCCTTGATTTCGAGATGACCTATACTGTTGTTGTTGAACCTTCCGTACAGGACACCTGGGATAATCCAATGGGACTTGAATTTACTGCAAACTACACCATCAGGATAGAATTCAAGCTGGTATATCCCTGGGGATCATCACATTCAGAGGTCTTTTCCAATTTCACCAATGAGACAAAGATCATTTTGAAGTTCTCCAATCCTGTGGAAGCCACATCGATCCAGCGATGGATCGCGATCAGAGCTTTGGGAGTTGAGAAGGATCCTTACACAGGTCTGGATAGGCAGACCAGGACCCTGGTATCAACGATAATTACCCAGGGGGAAGATGAGTTCTCGATCGTAATAACAGCTGACATGGACCAGGGAATTACCTACAATTTAACGATCGCGGGTAAAGCTACCGACGTCTTCAACTATGAATTGGATATGGGATATTCCTGGGATTTCACCACATATATCCCCCCGATGACCATCGTTGAGTTCGAAGAACCTGATGATGAAAAAGGCCCACTTCCAGATTGGATGAACGATCCAAGATATTTCATGATCGCTGCCGTCATCTTCGTTGTCCTCATGATCCTGCTGATACTGTTCGCAGCCATAAAGAGAAAGAGAAACCTCAAGAAGATATGGGAGGCAAATCAGACCGAGGCACCAAGGAGACGATCAAGAAGTGAACCTCCACCTCCTGTAGTTGAGGAGACGCAAGAACCGACAGCGGAGCAAAGTGAACCTGCGACATTGTCATATGAGGATCTCTATGGGACTCAACCAACCGGTTATCCAATGGGATCGGATGACCTCTACGGGACAAGTATGGAAAGCAGTGAACCGGCATACTCAGAACCTGATACAGCCCCAGAACCTGAAGGAGTGGAATGGGATGAGGATGATGATCCTGAGGACTGGGATGATGACGATGAAGAAGAGTGGGAAGAGGACGATGAGGAAGAGGTCGAATGGTGACGTCCATACATCCCTAAACATATCATGTGATACCGCATTGAATCATCAGATTTGGAAATAAACCAGTAAGTATTATTAAGGTTTAATCAGTTCATCAAATATAGAGTGTAAATTGGCTCTTCCCAATATCCGAGGTGCTCTCCAAATGACAATGGGTCTTAAGATACATAGGATGCTCAAGGAGGATCGGAATGACCCACCCGAAATTGTTGAAGAGGCAAAGAAAAGAAAAGAGGTCTCTGATAACATCCTTGAACTTATCTACCATAAGATCACAGGTCAGGGAAAAACCAGAAAGACCACTACTGATTGCATTGATGATGAGGAAGAGGTCCAAGAGGAGGACCTGTAGTACCAGCGTTCCTTTCAAATAATAAAAGTTCCTTGCAGGGGTGAAAGGGAAAGAATACAATGCGGTTCGTAGCCGTATTGTTCAAGTTTCTGTAAAGAAGGTGAAGCTCCATGCTCAGAATGTGTAGAGACCATGGTTTCTTTAGAGGTGAGGACTGCTCAATTTGTGGAGATGAGGGAAAGTTCCTGATGAGCTCCTATGAACTGGAATCCCTCGGAAGGATCATGGCCGGGATATTGAGACATTTCCCGGAAAAGTTCGGACTCCAAATGGATGAAGAAGGTTTTGTCGACATTTACAAACTCGTATCAGCCGTCAAGAGAAAGAGGGGCGATAGGATGAGATGGCTGAGACCTACCCATGTTATTGGACTCGTCGAGACCGATCCCAAGGGTAGATATCAGGTTGACAACAATCATGTGCGTGCAACATACGGTCATTCTCTCGAGCTCAGTATGAGCCTGCCGACCGACAATATCCCCGAGAGGCTCTATTTCCCATCGATCCCCGACGAGATCGATGGTCTTCTGAAGGGAGGATTGCAACCCGGTGATCGAAGAATGGTACATCTATCCAAAACATGGAATGATGCATACGAAGCAGGGATCCACAGGGAAGGACCGGATCCGGTGATCATCAGGATAGATGCAGAACAAGCCCTAAACAATGGGATAATCATTCAGAGAGCTGGAAAAACAGTGTTCACTGTAGAAGAGATCCCATCTGATTTCCTGCTGGTCTCAGATGAAAAGGATATCGAGCTCTCCAGGGTGGAAATGCTGGAGAGAGGTGTCGATCCGGATGTTTCCAAACCTGAAAAAGAGGAAAAGCCATCTGATGGCGAGGAAGAGGATAACAATTCCGACAAGGAGATCGAAGATATTCCTGACGGAGAATCCGACGACGACCTCAAGATCGAAGATGGTGAAACAGACGCGGATCTTGATATCGAGGACGATCTGACAGATGCCGATCTCGAAGTTGAAGAGGACGTTTCAGACAGCTGAAGTTCATCATAAACTAAAGCGGTAAATGGTTAAATATGACCTTCTGTTTAGGGCCTAATCCCGGTTTGAACCGGGTTAAACAGACGCAGAGGTAGCTCAGCCCGGTAAGGCGCGAGACTGGAATAAGACTCAAGTCATCCGGACATCTCGTGGGAGTGATCCCTCGGGGGTTCAAATCCCCTCCTCTGCGCTCATTTTTTCTGTCCTGTAGTTGAGCGGAGCGAAGATACAGGACCAAATGACTCGAGGGGGTTTGAACCCCGAAGGGTCTTGAGACTTCGTTCCACTTACAATACTGAGAAGTCTCAAGGTGAGCTAAATCTTTGATTTAGCGGAAGTTCAAATCCCCTTTCTCAATGACCGTCTATTTAGTACCTCCTTCACACTCAGTAATTTTTTAAAAGATCTCCAAATGACCCAGATGTTTCTCATCGGGTATCGTAAACTATATAACAAAAAGAACAGTACTTGTGAAGTTGAGCCCTGGGTTGAGAAACATGGTGGCAGCTTCCGGATCTGACAGATACTCCCGTATTGAGAACTTCTTGGACAAGATCGATGGCGTCGATGACCAATCCAATCTTGAGGAGCCGTTCCGTTCACTCTGGATGAGAGTACATGGTGATATGCCGACTCTCATGACAGATGAAGATAAGAAGATGTCTCTTTCCAGCGGGATCGGTACAGAACAGCTTTCAGATGTAGAGATCACCTCCTCAGATGGATCCGGTCTTGATGCTGGAGCAAAGGGTTCCATAGAGGTTGTTTCACCCAAGGATGTGGGCCCCACCGTGGAGATGAAGGTGGAGAAGAAGAAGATCACATTCAAGGCGGCAGGGAAAGAGGACCTCGATGCTCTCAAAGTAAAAGAGCAGGCCGCGGGAAAGATCGTCAATATCCAGAGGATGACCGCACCTCTCAAGGGTATCGGTGGTAAAGCAGCTAAGATCACCGCCAAAGTAAGAGATATGGCCATGCTTTACAGAGATGGAACCTACGATAAGGTCGTCATTTATGCTGATTCTATAGAAAACACGATCACCAGCGAGGATTTCAAGAAATCAGTTCTGGTCGAACTTCAAAAGAAGATCACAGAATACGAGGAACTGGGCGGAGTTATGGCCCTGACCAAGGAGAGGTTCAAGGACCTGGGAGCATCTCTGAAGGAGGGGAAAGAGGATTTCCTGAACCTTGCCCAGGCAACCAATAAACTGGCTGAAGATTCCATCAAGGGCCTGGTCAGTGTCGAAGAGGTCGTCCTGGCAGAAGTGAAAGAGGCCCCCAAGGAAGACAAACCGGAAAAACCCAAGGAAACTCCAAAGAAAAAAACTGTCCGAAAGGTGAAGGAAAAGCCAAAACTTCCAGGTGAGTCCGAAGAGGTCAAGGAAGAAGCTAAACCGGAAGAGGAAGAACCCAAACCTGTCATCAAGATCATCAAGAAGAAGGTCCTGGTCATAAGGAGACACGACGATCCGGTGGAAGAGACTCCAAAACCTGCACCTACGGAAGAAGCAACATCCACCGAGGATGAAGCAGAAGATTTCTCATTGGACCTTGACGAGAACGGAGAGGAGACAGAGGTCCCCAAGGTCAATAAGATCCTGGCAGAGAAAACGAAGGAAGAACCTGTGGAAGAGACCCCGGAACCTGTGAAAGATGAGAAAGCTCCCGAGGACTCCAAAAAAGAAGATGTAGACCTGGCATACAAGAAGATCCAATTCGTTTACAATGCCTCTGTTAAACTCCATGAGAAAGGACAGAATGTTGCTCAGATCTTCGAGATCATGAACATGGCAGAACAGGCCAGACAGAAAGGTGAATTGAAAATGTATGTTGGTCTGGCAACTCAGTTGGAGAATATGCTCATCTCAATGCAGAAATGAACATGTGGAAGGACCTCCACACATGAAAAGGCAATGCTTATATAAAACGCTCAAGGTTTAATAATCGCACTACCACAAAAGGTAGTGAGTGTTCGACGGAAGGAAGCCCATTTTTGGGCTGTCGAAGGAGGCCTGGCACTATGTCCAGCAATGTACCCCACACAGAAACTTTATCTACACCGTCCGTATTACTCACTCCCCACGTGGTACACTCTATTATATTGAGTTGTAAGAAGTTTATTGGAGGGAAAACATGCGCAAAGTTGCCCTTGCCCTTGTTTTGATCGCACTTATGGTCGCCACAGGTTTCGCCACAATGAGTGGAGCTGATTCGGCTGATGCAGAGGATATAGTAACTGCTGAGGAGCCTCCGACCAGGACCGATGCGCACAACAAGCTGACGCCCTACCCACAATGGTCTGGGTGGGACCAAGAGAATTACAATCAGCCCTGGAACCAGAAATGGCATAATTGGACGAATTATCTCCAATTTTATCCACAGAGAGAATTCTGGTTCAGGTGTAAGAACATGACCGAGGATTATCAGTGGCTTGACGATGTCAACGCCACCACAAATGGTGATGAGGTCGGCCTCATGAAAGAGGATATCAACATCACCCAAACCATGGATGATCCCATGAACTTTTCATATCCTAGGTCGAACAGGCAGCTCACCGCCCAGTATGATACTTCCATGAATGACATGGGCGTCATCAACCTTACGATCAACCCCCTGGGTTTGATCTCACCGGGTACCAATCCATTGATGGGCAGAGGTAAGATGCTTGAAGCTGAGGTATGGATCGATACCGATGGGGATTATGATTATGAGGACCCATCGCCTGATGCAGCCATTGAGGGTATTATGAAATTTGACTTCGATTGGGTCAATACCCCCTATGACCCGCTGAATCCTGATGGTACGTTGGATCCATACACCACCAATTCTTCCGAGATGTACAAGACCCAAAGGCAGATGGAAGAGTCCATGGATGGTCTTGGTTACTGGCTTGATATCGATGACGATGGCAGACCCAACATCCCAGGGGACATCACAGGTGGAAGGATCTGGGTTCTTATCTGGAGGATCGATAATCAGGGAGATGACATGGATAACAGGACAATGGACCTGATCATGTATTGTGGTTACACAGAGAAGCTCAGCTGGATCACACTTCCATACAAGCATCCAAAACAGCTTCCAGAAGCCGATACAAATGTTGACATGGGTTTCCCCGAGAACAAGGATGATTTCCTTAGACCCAAATTCGATCCCCGCCACGAGGAACCCATCTTCACAGAGGTGTATCCACAACTCAAGGAGGGAGACATTATCTTCCTTGACGGGCGACATTCCTATGATCCGCAGGACGACGTGGGAGCGGATGGGATCGGATATGGCCATCCGGATTGGCCAGGTCCCGACATAGGAGAGGATAACGCTAACATAGACGATGGCGATGGTTTTGCTGATGAACCAGAGGATGATCTTGGAGAGATGGACACCCTGAGATACAAATGGGAAGGCGAGGCCTTCATCCTGGGAAGACCATACAAACTCACCATGACCACAGGATGGCAGACAGAGCCATTCTACGAATGGAAGGTCAGACTCCCCGCAATGGAAGCATCCCTGGATGCTGATGATCAATGGATGATCGTCAACGTCACATTGACAGTCATGGATCGGGACCTTAACCAGGGTACCCACATGATACAGCTCCTTGCATACAAATCTCAAAATGCACCCAAGGTGACCCTATCTGTGGTACCACAGATCCCCAAGGAATATGAGAACAAGGGGATCGCCTATGTTCTACCGCAGAGGGAGATCACCTTCAATGGATATGCATTCGACCCAGACCCCAACTCAGAACTCAGTTTCTACTGGGATTTCGAGGGACCATGGAACACTTTCACATATCAGGATACCAACATCATCACTCAGTCATTCGACGAGCCTGGTGATTGGAACATTACCCTGACCGTATACGATGGACCATTGGACAACATCAACACACTTGCAGGCAATGACACCATTCAACTGCATGTTGTAGACAATATTGAACCAATGGCTGTAATACGTGCATCCCATGGACCAAATTTCCAGGAGAACATCAACTTCTACAATAACTTCAGCACCAAGAAGAACAGGATCGTTTACTTCAATGGATCAGAATCATATGATCCCGACATCCTGGTCGAGACAATGAAGAACGGAGAACCTGTCTCCTTCTACAAGGGACTACCAGGTTTCGATGAGGATGACGATGGTGTACCAGAGATAGCCCTGAAATACCAGTGGTCCTGGGGAGACGGAACCAGAACAGAGAGTTTCATCGCTAATGCACAGGCCGAGCACAAGTGGTCCGAAAGAGGTGCTGCAGCAAATGGCAAACTCTACTGGCCGATTGTCCTCAAGATCTGGGATAATGAAGGTATTATTGAATCAGACCCATTCCAGGTATTTGTCAACATGCCTCCAATCGCAAATGCTGGTCCCAACAGACCTAGTATTGATGAGGGTGAGATAGAGGTCGGTATGACAGTATCTTTCTCCGGTGCCAAATCCTATGATCCCAACGATGATCCAAACTACGATCAGAAGAGGGACTCAGAGTATAATGACAGACTCATTTACATCTGGGACTTCGGAGATGGTTCCGCGCAGGAATATGGCAGAGAGATCTCCCATGATTATCTGACAGCTGGAACTTTCACAGTGAGGCTCACTGTAACCGATGGTGATTACACTGATGACGATGAAACCCTTGTAAAGATCATACCAGCCAACCTGCCTCCAGTGGGTGTTGTGAAGATCACAGCCCCCGGTGGATGGGAGGATCTGGATGCAAAGGAGCTTCCGACAAACAGTGTCCTTGTCTTCGATGCAACGGAGTCATTCGATCCGGATGGAGAGTTCTACAACGACGATCAGGTGTCAACAAGTCCATTGGACGATCTTACGACCCTGACCTGGGACCTTGGAGATGGAACGATCTCGAAGCAGCCCAGGCTTGAACACATCTACGAGGAGAATGGGATCTACAATGTATCCATCAACATGTCTGATCGGAAGGGTTCAATGTGGGAAGAGACCTATGTTATCACCGTTCTGAACAGAGCACCAGTTGCTGTGATAAAGGACACAAATCCATCATATTACATGGATGAACAACCTGTGATGCTCTCAGGAGACGGTTCATATGATGAAGATGGAGATGTTATCGGATACTACTGGGACTTCGGTGACGGAACCCACTCTGATCTGGCAACAGGTGTAAAAGATGGTTACCAGCCTACCAAGGTTGCATCTCACGAATATGAAAGTCCTGGAGACTACATAGTGAAGTTGTGGGTAATGGATGATGATTTCGAGAAATCACCGACACCCACTGAGATCAAGGTGAGGATACTTGCAATCACGCATGATGATCCCCCAATTCCAGTCGGAACCGGAGTGATAATCGGCGGTATCGTTGGTGCAGTCACTATCATGGCTGTCGGAACATCCTTATTTGCATGGACCAGAAAGAGATCCTGAGCGGATACATCAATGAACGTTTGGCTGGTCCCTTTTTTTGGGACCGGCCTTTTTTTATTTTCAAATTCCACTCCAAAATTAAATTTCCAATGAAGTTGTTGATGAGCTCATGAAGATCCTGATAACAGGTTTTGGTCCATTCGATCGGTTCCCGACAAATCCTGCACAGGTAGCAGCAGAAAAGATCGCCGAAAATGATCCCGATGTAGAATGTTTCATTCTACCTGTGGTCTATGGTGAGGCCAGAGAAGTATTGCACAGAGAATTGAGAGAGAGGGATCCGGATGCTGTTGTCTCTCTGGGCTTAAGCGCCAATATCGGATGTATCAACCTCGAAGAGATCGCTGTTAACATCAGGGCTTCCCATGTTGCGGATAATTCAGGCAGGATCCTGAGCGATGAGCCAATAGTCGAAGGTGGGTCCCTCGCCTACCGAACGAGTTTACCTACTTCCAAGATCAAGAAAAGATTGAGACAGGAAGGCATCCCTGCGAAGCACTCATACTCAGCTGGTGTATATCTCTGCAACGAGGTGTTCTACACTGAAATGGAATGGGCCCGGTCCAACAACAAGATCGCAGGATTCATTCATATACCACTAGCAACTAGCATGATCGCTGACAGGATAGAGATGTATCGATTCGGGCATATGTCCATGGACACCATCATTGAAGCCTGCGAGATCATTGTGGAAGAAGTAAAGAAGTCTGATATATTGCAATGATAGCATCTCAATACAATAAGATCAAGGTGACTTCTTTTTCTCTTGTTCAAAAATATTGCTTGTCATCTATTTTCTCTATCTTAAAAGACAAAGCTCGATTCATTTGATCGAGCTTTGAGAGATCAGATGATATTTCCCTGTACGTTCTCCTGATCCCTACCGCAATAGAAACATCGATATTTCGGAGGGTCAACAGTGGTCCTTTCAAGATGGCTCTCGATCGGTTCCTTCTGATTGGAGATACAGTTCAGGTTCTCACATCTTACGATACCTGTGATCTTCTTCGGCGGTTGAACATTGTATTTCTTCTCCACCTTGAATTCTCGAATTATGGCAATTGATGCATTTGGTGTCAAAATGGCCAATCTGTTGACGACCATGGGTTCCAGTTCCAGTTCCTCGACCTTGACAATATCCTTTGAACCCAGTTTTTTTGAACTGGCATACATTGCTATGGACACACCATTCTTGGTCTGTCCATTGATCTGCAGTATCTCCATCACCTTGAGAGCCATACCTGGTTTGATATG
>JAUVBH010000165.1 GCA_030591285.1 Thermoplasmatota archaeon | reverse complement strand
CGTTGAGGATGGTGGAGGACCTAACAATGTTCCTTCAAGAACCTTCAGGACTCCTGAGTTCCCCATCATTATAGAGCCTGTTAATGATCCACCGGAAAGGACTGGAGAGAACTTGCCTGTTCTAACGGGATATGAAGGTCAATCTTCTACAGTTGTTTACCTGGATGATTATGATCTCTTCTACGACGTGGATGGAGATAAACTGAACTTCATGGTAGTGAATTACTTCGATGAGGACCATGAGGAAGATGCAGGTTTTGAGATAAACTGGGTAAGCAAGGAGAACACCATCCATGTATCTCTCGATGAGAATTCAGATTGGACCGGTGATGTAAGAGCAAGACTCTATGCAACCGATGAATCGGAGTTCAACTTCAATGGGAATCCATTTGTAGATTTCATTGTTCAGATCCTGAATGTGAATGATGGGCCTCATTGGACAGGGATCGATGATCAGGTCGTTGTCGAAGACATCTCATCTTTGAGATTGGTTGAGGTTTCACAATATGTGAATGACATCGATACTCCAAGAAGTGAAATGGAATTCTACGTGGAATCCTACACGAATACCTCCTTTGTGAGTATCACATATGAAAGGACACAGACCAATCAGATCTACCTTAATTTTGAACCCAGGGCAGATAACTGGAATGGTATGACAACAGTAACACTATCTGTATCAGATGGCGAGTTCGAAGATTATACCTCCTTCAATATCGTTGTAACTCCTGTGAATGACATACCCAGTATCAGGATCGTTGAACCTGTTGAGAATGGCAGGGTAGAACCGGGATTCTTCTCTGTTGTTGGAGAAGCACACGATACAGAACATATCGAATATGTGGAGGTATACTACGATGGCACATGGGTCGAAGCAAAGGGCCTGAATACATGGGGAGTTACTCTATAGGCATTTGGAACTGACTCGATCCAGGAATCTGTTCCGATACAGGCCAGAGTGTTCGACGGGTCGACCTACACATACGCCTATACCAATATCACGATCCTTCCAAATGAGATCGTTGAAAACCTTGACTTTGATAAGGATGGCTATCCGAATCATGTTGATGCATTCAAAAATGATCCATCTGAGTGGCTGGACAGTGATGGGGATGGTGTTGGTGACAATACTGATCTTTACAAGTTCAGTGCCCAGTGGTGGGCAGATTCCGATGGAGATGGGGTCGCTGATCAAGCAGACACTCATACAAGAGATCCAGAATTGTGGGATGATAAGAATGATGACGGAAGGAATGATTTCCTTCCCCCATCGAGGAGAGTGGATGAGAAGGATGATGAAACAGACTACACATGGCCAATTGTGCTTTTCATTCTTGCTGGGATACTGATAGTTATTACAGCAGCAGCATTCATACTCTTCATCCGAAAGAGAGATGCATCTAAGGATCCAAGGAAGATGGCCAAGTACTATGCGAAGCAGCAGAGGCTAAGAGAAGCCAGACATAACTTCATCGAGAAACTTCCACTTGCCAAGCTGGCTGACAGGATCCCTCAGATGGGTGCCGGTCCATCTCCCAGACCTTCCACGCTCCCAACACCAACAAGACCAGGAATGGCTTCACCATCCATGGTAAGAACACCTCCAATGATGCCGGCTCTCCCTGCACCAGCTCTACCACCAAGGGCGGCACCAGGTGCCCCTTCTCCGGTTGCAAGACCGATACAGGCCCCCAGACCACCAGTTCAGAGACCACCTCAATAGTTGAGAACATTGGGTCTTGATCAGCACTCCAAGTGAAGATTAAATAAGCGTAAGCAGTTGACCTTAATGGGTGCCTAGCCCTTTTCTCCCGAGGGGGTATTGTAACTGCTAATAGATGACCTGATAGAATGTGGAGCGCTTAGATTTGGAGATTTCACTCTTACTTCCGGTAAGAAAAGCAAGTACTATGTTGACATTAAAAAAGCTTCATCCAGACCAGATATCCTTAGCAAAATGATCTCAGGTTTCAAGGACCTTGGTATCGATTGTGACAAGGTTGCAGGGATGGAACTTGGAGCTGTTGCCCTGATCGTCGCGTACTCTCTAAAGACTGACCTACCATTTCTGATCATCAGGAAAGGTGGAAGAGAACACGGTACAAAAAGAAAGATCGAGGGAGATATCAAACCCGGAGAAAAGATCCTTCTTCTTGAGGATGTTGTCACCAGCGGTGGATCGGTCATACAAGCAATTGATATTGTGGAAGAAGCTGGTGGAGAAGTTGTTGCAGTCCTAACGGTGGTGGACCGGGAAGAAGGAGGTACGGATAAGGTGATGGACAGGGCTAAGTTCATTCCGCTTATCAGGGCAAAGGAACTATTGGAATTAGCCGACAGGTTGTAGAGAAACTGGTGATCGTATGAAGATTCTTGTTATTGGAGGTGGAGGTAGAGAACATGCCATTGCCTGGAAGATCAAAAAAAGCAGGTGGGTAAGCAAGGTATATTGTGCTCCGGGAAACGGAGGGATCGATTCCGTGGCACAATGTGTCCCCATCAAAGCTGATGATATTCCTGCGTTGCTTGATTTCGCCGTTGAAAACGAAATTGACCTTTCTATAGTTGGTCCAGAGGCTCCACTTGCCGATGGGATCGTGGATCAATTCGAGGCGAAGGGGTTGAAGGTCTTCGGTCCATCAAAAGCAGCAGCAAGATTGGAATCCTCCAAAGTTTTCGCCAAGATGATCATGGACAAGTACAACATCCCAACAGCGGCCTACAGATCCTTTGATTCTCCAAAAGATGCCAAGAAGTATATTAGAGAGACCGGCGGACCAATGGTGGTCAAAGTTGATGGATTGGCTGCTGGAAAGGGCGCATTCCCATGCGAGGATGAACTTGAGGCCCTGAATGCAGTTGAAACAATAGCTTCAGGTGTTTTCAAGAGTGCAGGTTTGAAGATACTCATAGAAGAGTATCTTGTGGGTGAGGAGGCTTCGATCCTTGCCTTCTCTGATGGTAAGAACGTGATCCCCCTGGAATCTGCTCAGGACCACAAGAGAGCCTATGATGGAGATCTGGGACCCAATACTGGAGGAATGGGTGCATATTCACCCGCTCCAGTTATCACTGAAGACCTTTCATCCAGAATATATGACGAGATTCTTGTACCAACGGTCAGAGCAATGGAAGCAGAGGGATGTCCATACAAAGGTATTCTCTACGCTGGTCTGATGATAACTGAAGAGGGTCCAAAGGTCATCGAGTTCAATTGCAGGTTCGGCGACCCCGAAGCCCAGGCAGTGATCCCAAGGTTGGCCACTGATTTCCTTAAACCGATCCTTGCCTGTTGTGATGGGACCCTGGACAAGGTGAAATTGAGATGGAGCAGGAATAAATGCGTTTGTGTTGTCCTTGCCTCAGGAGGATATCCTGGACCATACGAGAAAGGCCATGTCATCGAAGGTCTGGATAAATTAGAAAGAATGGAGAACATGATAGCTTTCCATGCTGGTACCAAGATCAATGATAATGGTGAGGTGGTTTCCTCCGGCGGGAGGGTTTTGGGTATCACTTCGACCGGGTCTACCATCAGGGAAACGATAAAGAACACATACAAAGGTGTCAAGAAGGTTTCATTCCAGGATAGTTTCCACAGGAAGGATATAGGAAAGAAGGCTCTTTTCCATATTGACGGTATGTAGACCAAGTGGATCGTTTCCAATTACGGATCTTCAATATGTGACCATACTAAAGTGTAGATGGATCCAGATCCTCTGTCCCCTCCACTGGTTGTTCCGGTTCAGGGATATCTTCTGCAATTAGATCTTCAGAGATCTCCTCTTCTTGGGTTTCTATATCCTTCCCATCCTCTTCCACAGTATCTTCTGTACCTCCAATTTCACCCTGTTCGGTCTCACCCTTTGAAGGATCGGTCTCCGGTTCTTCTTCAATATCCGATCCTTCCTGATAGGACTCACCCTGGATCTCTTCTATAGGCTCATCAGCTGCAGATCGTCGTGCAATTACGAATAGGATCAATGCAAGGGCCATGGCAACAAATAATGCAGCCACGGAGAAAATGAAGATCCATGGGGAGATCTTTCCATCCTCATCATCATCAGCTTCTATCGTTACAAGGGATCCTATCTCGATCTGGACACCTTCTGTCTCCGAATATCTTACATTATCATGTTCTACCCACGCTGAATAAGTCAGATGTGTGTAGGTATTAAGATCAACACCAATGACAGAAGTTCTGTATCTTCCATCTTCTGTTTTGATCAACAGGAAATCCGCAGGGAGTCCACAGGCAGCATTAGGGCCGTAATTGCAAGGTAGTATTCTGCCTTTAACATGAGCCCCATCAGGTATACCGGTGGCTTCAACATAGAAGTATATTGTTTTTCCCTCGCCCACAAGGTAGGAATCTGTTATCTCGATCTCCGGAACTCCTGGTTCAGGAACAACTACGACCACCAGCATCGTGTAGGTGTAATTTCCTATCTCCACAACAATATCGAAATTGAAATTTCCCGAAACATTTTCAGGAACTGTCAATGTTACAGAATAATCCTGGGAGTATCGGACCCTACCTACCGGTTTGATCTCCATTTCCGTATCTCCATATGAGAGGGTCATCATAACACCAGGTGGAGAGAGCACACCAGATCCATAGGCGATGTTCCACCCTGCAGGGAACCCACTTTCTGTAACAAGTGCTTCAATATCTTCAAATTCCCCCTCTTCGGTCTGGAACCGCTCCAGAGTGAAATTGAACGATCCCTG
>JAUVBH010000305.1 GCA_030591285.1 Thermoplasmatota archaeon | reverse complement strand
TGTCCATACCTTGGTGGGACTCTGCACCGATGCTGCTTTGGATATGGTATCTAGGACCGGTTGGATCTCACCTATCTCCTTCTCATACCAGTCCAGAAGAGCTCCAAGAAGCATATCTCCAGATATGCCACACCTCAGATCAAGGGTCAGGTTCATCTATCTCTTCCTCCGGGCCCCTTTTCTGACAACTGGTTCTGGAGTATTATTTTCAACCTGTTTCTGCTTGAAATAGAAGAATCCAACTGCGGCTAATATCATCAGTGCCCCTATGCCAAGAACCCATGGCCATATCACTGGGGGAGGAGGGTCGACAGGATCAATATACTTGTATTTCGAAAAGGGAAGTTCTAGATAGGAGTTGTATCCATGGTAACCACAATAGACAGTTAGTGAAGTATCAACATGATCCTGTCTGGAGATATTGATCCTGAGCCTTCCTCCATCCTTTGCATTGAACTTTTTCAGATCGTTCATATTGATGGGGACCGTCCCTTTCTTTGATTCCATATGGGATTTCGTTTCCCCTTTAATATCAAACGATATCACATCATCATAGGAACCATCATGGTTGTAATCGATATCGATCTTGATGTTGAGGATGTATGCAATATCTGTCAGGTCCATTGGTTTGACACCGGATATATTGAAGCTATAGGTCAGAGGGATCGAACTGTTGGGTTCGAACTGGAGGAAATTCGATTGTGGATCTTGAGGGAAATAAATTACCTCGAAGTCCCGACCTGTTCCCTTTGCCAGGAACGTTTTCCTGTAACTCAGATCATCTTTTGCAATGTTTTCATAGGTCGAATCAGGAGGGTGAAAGAAAAGATAGGTCATGTCCTGAACCGGTAGTCTACGCAGATGGAGATGTAGTGGCTCTCCAACCTTTATCACGTCAGCTCCGTGGGCAGGCATTGCTATGACCGACAGCATACAAAGCAGGAATACAGCTGCGATCGGGCCCACGATCTTATCTGGTCTCATTTCACACACTCCGTTATGGGGATCAGTGTTCCGCTTCTATTCCTGTGGAACTTTCCGAATTCCCTAAGATCATCGATCTCCTTGACAGTGAATATGGGGCCGTTCATGCAGATGCGTTTTCCTGACATGGAACATGAATCACAGATGCCGATCCCGCATTTCATATATCTTTCAAGGGAGAATTGACCTTTGACATTGAATTGATCCAAAACTTTCTTCACCGCTACCATCATTATCTCAGGACCGCAGGTGAATATCATTGTTCTCTTCAGGTCTCGATTTGTAAGTGTCATCAGCTCTTTGGTAAGCAACTCGGTGATGAAGCCAGAATGGCCAAAGCTTCCGTTGTCGGTCGAATACTGGACATCGTTGGAGATCTCCTCCCAACGCTCCTGGAACAGGATCAGATCTTTATTCCTGGCGCCCACGAGGTTCACGGTCTCGAAACCTTCATTGAAAGCCCATTCCATGGGGAGGATCGTTGATGCAGCTCCTACTCCTCCGGAGACTCCAATGATCCTGTTGAAATCATCCTTTGATGGAAGAGAGAAACCATTCCCGTAGGGGCCCCTTAGTCCTATCTTATCACCCTCCTCGAGTGAGCAGAGGGCACTGGTTGCGGGTCCTATGTTCTGGACCGTTATTCCGATCACGAAGGGGGTTTTCTTGAGATATGATAGGGACATTGGGACTTCATCCACCCCAGGTACCCAGACCATAAGGAATTGGCCAGGGACAAGGCTGGACCATCTTCCAAGGTGTTTTGGAGTGAAGAGTAAGGTTGTCAGTGTAGGGGATTCAGCGATCACCTTCTTGATCTTGAAAACCTCCATTTCACCGGGAGCTCTCATTTCTTCACCTCCAAAGCCATTCCAACGATCTCTTTGATGTTCGAATAACCTTCCTCTTCTGAAAATGAGATCAGTTCTTTGCTGATCTTCTTGAAAACTGAGAGATCTTCCCAGGTCACAGCAGTTCCGATCTGGACAGCGGATGCTCCTGCCATCATGTATTCGGCCACATCCTGCCAGGATGTGATCCCTCCAACTCCGATCAATGGAATATCTATGGTGCCGGATGATCTGATCTGATAGACGCAACGAACCCCGATAGGTTTCAATGCAGGACCGGATAATCCTCCAGTGACATTGGTCAATAATGGCTTGCCAGTGTGTACATCGATCTTCATCGCAGGCATGGTGTTGACAGCGACAATACCATGGGCTCCCCCATCCTGGACAGCCTGAGCAAGTTTTACAATATCTGAAGCTGCAGGTGAAAGTTTGAAAAATACAGGGATGGACACTCTCCTGACCACTTCTTTGACAAGGTCCGAGATCACATCAGGGTCCTGT
>JAUVBH010000211.1 GCA_030591285.1 Thermoplasmatota archaeon | reverse complement strand
GAGGATATTGCATATTCCATGTATAGACCCTATAAATTCGGAACCACAGTGAAGATGGTGAATGATGAGAACGATCTCTCCAGGATCAAAATCGAATTCCCACACAGGAATGGAGCCTTCAGACTTGTTTATAACCACACCATAGCAGAGACCGGAGGAAATGGATGGACAGAGAGTGACCCACTTGATGTGGCTGAGCTCGTTGGTTCACCAACCGTTAGCTGGGATGGCCTCGTTGTCACTATCGAATTCCAGGTTATGTTCCACTGGAACTGGTCCAATAAACCAAATTCCATTGATAGACAGATCAAGGTCAACGCATATGGGATCAATGTTGCACCTGACCTTCTTGTTGTTAGAGAGTTCCTCAGAGTCACCAGTACACTGAAATTCAGAGGAAGCCTCGATCTGTATGGTGGAATACAAGGGGATCTGGAGGACTCTGATTGGGTCCAGACAGATGAACCAATAACGGTCTCAGGACCTATCATCACGTATACGGGAACAACCAGTTTCTTCCCACCTGTGGAAACATATTCACTCGACCTCTGGATCGGCAGTGAAAAGACAGATACGGTCAATGTCGCTGCCGGGGAGATGATCAACTATACTTACCGTGCATCCAATGTATCCAACCTGGATGTCCAGTATACTCTGAATATCTCCGGTGTGAATGATGCAACGGCGGATGGTTCTATCCTCGTATGGAATATCAGCATCGACGGTGTAGCACCGGAATCACCAAACAATATTCAGATCCATGACAGTTCACCGGATGATATTCCGGTATTGTCAGACAATGATCTGGATATTGTCCTGACCTGGCAGGCAGGCAGAGAAGATATGTCCGGCATCATGAACTACTACTGGGACTACGAGGACAACGGTGGCACTGAGAATGGATTTCCAATGAACAGGACACAGATGGATATCACACTCCCCAGCACTGGATATCACACAATATTCATCTGGGCCGTGGATGAGGTAGGTAACATTGGACCTTCATCAAATGCTACCATCCTGGTGGATATGGAAGGCATCGATTTCATCATTGTGAGTCCCGATCTGAATGGAACGATCCCTTATCAGACCATAGACATCAAGTTCAACGTCTCTGACAATGGAGGATCAAAGATAATCTCTCAATCCATCCAGTACAGGTTCACAAATGATGGGCAGGGAGATGACCATTGGATAGGCGGTGACGCCTGGAAATATATGCCAGATCTCTGGACAGCTTTCCAGCAGGAATACTATGAGTTCACCATACCCATAGGGAAAGATGGCATTCAGAAGCTCTCAGATTCAGATGAGAACTTCTTACAGCTCAAAGCAAGGGATGGAGCAGGATCTCTTTTCGAATCCCCTATCTACAATATTAATGTGGATACTTCTCTTAGATATCCAGTATCTACCCTGACCGCTCCCGATGATGGGACGGTCTATGAAGGAAAAGATAAAGAGAATGTGAAACTTGAATGGGAGGTGGATTTCTTCGCTCCAGAGGACGTTCTCTACAATCTATACATCTCCAAGGTCAAGGTTCAGGTCGAACTCTGGGATGACACCATCAAGATACCTGTGTTCGATATGGATCATACACCTGATTTCCTTGAGTTCGGGAAGTACTATTGGACGATCATTCCTGTAGCACGCGGACAATGGGTTGGATCCTGTGATAATGGGATCTGGTCTTTCACTGTTGAAGTTGGGGTCGAAGATGGATTCGAGGTTACGACAAATGATAGGACACATAAATACCAGCAAGGTCAAGCAGGTATTCCGATAACCTTCGAGATCACCAATTTTGCTTCGGAGAATGTCTGGATCGAGCCAACCTCAAACCTTGCAAATATTGCAACCATTGATTGGCAGAACCTGGATACAGAGGAACGGAAATACAAACTACTGCCAGATGAAACAAAGGAGGTCAATGGGCTTCTCTTCATCAAAACCGGAGCAACAATTGGAAACCATGAGATCTATTTCTATTTCGAAAATCAATATCAGATCAACCGGACAGTGATGATAAATGTAGAGGTTATAGGAGTTGTTGACGATGATGATGATGATGAGGATCCAATAATAGATGTCGGCATGGTCATTGCATTCATCTTCGTTGGTATCATTGTCCTGATGATGATCATCGCTGCTCTATATTTCCTGGTGTTGAAGAAAAAGAAGGGACCTGGAGCAACTGAAGAGCAATTGGCAAGGATGGAACAACAGATGATGGATGAGGGCCATTCTGTAACGGAATTGCTTGCATCAGCACCTGTTCCCAAGGGTCTTGGAAAAGCGATCACGAAAGGAACACCGCAGGAAGGAGAGGACATTCCGGAAATGGATGAATGGGATGAGGCTGATGTGGAGGAGGAGATCAAGCTTGTGGAAGATGGGGCCGAGGATGATTGGATGAACCTTGTGGCCGCTGAAACCGTTGCAGCCGAGAGCAAGCCCGAGATCGTAGAGGAAAAGAAAGTTGATTCAGACCAGAACAAATCCCTCAGTGACCTTCTTTCAGAGATGAGCGGAGATATTGAGGAAGAAGAGCCGTGAATAAGTTGAAAAATTCGACTTATCACAAACATGGGGACCCAATTTCTTGGGTCCCCTTTTTTTTTAACAAAAACACAGTTTAGGTCAGCTGAAAAAGTGGTTTGAAATATCGATCTATATCAGAGTCCCATATCATCCACAGATGGACCAATGATGGCAAGGCCTTCCTTGTCGATGTCAATGATATACTGCTTCATGGAATGCTTGTTCTGTCTCATCTTCACAACTTCGACATACCTCTTCTTCCCTTCCAGTGTCCTGCGAACACCAAGTTCTATGACACCATCTGCAAGGAAGTTCTCATCCTCCTTCACAACATAGTTGTTCTCTCTTGGAAGTTCTTTGAGGATAAAAGATGTGAGCCCAGCATCCCGGAGGAGCTTGTAGAAGTAATAGATCCTCTTCCTGATGAGGTAATCGTTATCTATCTTTGTAAGGGTGTAAAGAGCATTCAGAGAGTCCAGTGCAAAGAGAGTGAATGATTCTCCCCTCTCCTCTTTTGTGGACATAATGAGCTTCTCGGTCAGCTCGAGAAAATCGGTATTCTCGGATTCTTCCCTATACATTTCCCTGGTTCGGTTATAATCTGCAATAAAGATCTTATCATTAGGTTCGATACCAACCGATTTGAGATTCTTGAGAAGTGAATCTTTTGACTCTTCGATGGTTGCATAGAGGCCGATCTCATCAGGATGAGAGTCAAGGTACTTTGACATCATGGTGTAAGTAAATGTTGATTTCAGGGTCCCAGTATACCCGGATATCATAATGATCATCTTTTCATAATTGTTCGTTCTAAAGATCTTTTCCAAGCCTTTAACGGTTTTCTGGAACATGCAAATCCCCCATACCTGAAAGAAAATACTTTCGCTCGAGATATTTATCGTAGTTCTTGTAAATATATATATCGCCCAGGTTCCCAAATGGACCAAAAAGGTCTAGATGAGTTCGATGGTCATTTATCCCATGAACCGATTAAGATGTGTGGACCGCAGGAACCAGATCGAACTTGCTGTAATTGGAATCATTCTAACTGCCCTGATAGTCATTATCATTGGCTGCCTGGTCGATCCTGACCTATTCTGGGACAAGTTCGTCTGGGAATATTATTGGGGCCCGATCGTTGCTGATGCTGGAGGGGATGCAGGTGGACTGACAGCTGAATATAACTGGATAGATACACTGAGCTACGGTCTTATCCTTGCTGTCTCAGCATATTTCATCCACAAGCTGTTTGTAAAATTAGACATCAGGACAGGGACATGGTTCTTCATATCTATCTCACCGGCACTTGTGATAGGACCGGCAGCAAGGGTATTGGAGGATATGGAACTGTTCAATGAACCAATTCAGTACCTTTTCATTTCACCTATCATCTACATCTTTCTGGGACTTGTAACCCTTGGAACCGTTGTAATTGCATACCATTTTGAAAAGATGGGGAGAAAAGGTGTCAGATCAGTCGGACTCTTTCTATTCGTTCCTGGTCTCATTGTATCACTTGTCATCTCTGCGTTCCCATCCTTGTTCACCGGTACGATCTCGATCATCCCCATCCTACTG
>JAUVBH010000108.1 GCA_030591285.1 Thermoplasmatota archaeon | reverse complement strand
CTTGAGGAAGATAAGTTTAAAAGAGGCGCATCACCTATATGGAGTGACGCTCCAGAAGGGTGAGTCCATCATCCTCGGGCGTGTCGATCTGAAGGACGTAGAATCCTATGAGAAAGGGGATGGGGGGAGCAAGGATCCCAAAGATGATACCAAGGAGGGTGACAAGCCATGACGTTTAGTCTGGGTCATCGCCAGCTCTCTCTGGACATCGAGGAGGAGGTCTTTCGCCATATCCTTTTCCATAAAGCTCTCATCGACGATTCTGATGAGGAGGTCTACCACAAGCTCGAGAAATATCTCGAGGTTCTTTCAGATCTTAAAGAGGGCGTTCATGTTACCATCAAGGATTCATATTCACGTTCCATAGCCATGATAATGGAGCTTGCAACAGAGAGCTATCTGGACCCGTGGGATGTGGATCTGGTAAAGTTCTGCAATATGTTCGTGAAGAAGCTTCGGAAACAGGAACGTTTTAATCTGATCACTATCGGTAAACTGATCAGAATGGCATATTCGATTCTTTACATGAAATCAACAGACACCCTTAGAAAGGCTGAAATGAGCCCCGAGGATGATTTTGTTGATGAGGACCCGTTCTACGATTGGATGGAGAATGATGAGACCTTCGAGGTAACCAAAAACATTTTGAAGTCCAAACAGCCAGTTCTCATGGAATCGGTAGTACACAAAGGGGACCGACCCGTTACCCTCATGGACCTTCTCAACGCCCTTGAGGATGTTGAGGATGAAGTGGAGGTCCTGAAGGAACAACGCAGGGAGAGGTTGAAGTCCCAGAAGATGATGGATAAGCGAAACCGAGAGAACATCAACGAGAAGGTCTACAAGGAACATACAGAGGAAGATATCAACATGACATGGCAGAGGGTCAACCAGTTCAATGGACACCCTATACCATTTTCACAGATCGACCAGGATTTCGATCTGGATGCGAACTCTACATTCATTTCACTTCTTTACCTTGCCAACTGGGAGCGTGTTAAGATCTGGCAGAGGTCCTTTCCAAAGGGAGAGATCATGGTAAAGAACATTTCCCGAGATAGTAAGGACCTGAAATTCGGTGATCTGCAGGAGAACCTTGAAAAAGCCAAGGATGGAAAGGCAAGGATCGTCAAACCTGAAGAATTGATCGTCGAGGAAAAACCGATCCCCACAAACTGGAATACCTGATCTTGGGAGGTTGAGGTTTGGAAGAAGAACATACCGATGAAAAGACGGAAGAGCTTCCACCCCTGCTCCTTGTAGAAGCAGCTCTCTTTTCCGCGGGTAAACCTGTTGCTCTTGATGAGATCGCGATCTCAACTGACCTGGAACCCGCTCTCATCAAACTCTATCTGAAGAAACTCACACAATCCTATGGTAGAAGGGATACCTCTCTCGAGGTCATCAAAGCCGGTCAAAAATACTCACTTAGGGTCAAGGAGAAGTATGTGGATAAGGTCAGAGAACTTGCTGCCCCCGAGGTCAATACCAAACTTCTCAAAACAGCTGCCCTTATCGCTTATCATCAACCCATGAAACAATCTGATCTGGTTGATATGTATGGTTCCAAGATCTATGATCATGTCAAGGAGCTCATGCATCTTGGTTTGGTCAGGGCCAGAAAGGAAGGGAGTACAAAAGTTCTCACAACAACTCACCGTTTCTCGGAGACTTTCGGTATATCATCTGTTTCAAAGAAGAAGGTCAAGGGTCATGTGAGGGAGAAGGTACTTGAGAAGCTGGATAAGGTAACACTTGATAGCTATGGTCCTGAAAGTCCGATAGGAGCGGAAAAAGAGGAAGATCCTGTTGAGACAGAAGATGAAAAAGAGTGATCCACAAATATTCATGCCATGGAAATGACAGCGTTGCTTCCCATATATGCAGCAATGAAGAAGAGGAACGCTGCAAGGAAATATAGCAGATATCTGCTCTTCAATCTCTTTACCAGGTATGCTGCGAGCTGGGCCCCCAATAAACCTCCAAGGGCAAGTGGAATAGCTACAAATGGATCAATAGCTCCCTTTGATATCACGATCACCCTGAATGCGGTCATGGCAGCGATCAGGAACATTGATGTGGCGATCGCCCTTTTCACCTCCGCTTTCAAAAGACCGACCTGAAGGGGCATTAGAAGGGCCCCCCCACCGATGCCGAAAGCTGATGATGCGGTCCCTGCAAGGAATGCTATTGGAATGGAAAGAATGGAAACCAATTTGCTCCTTTTCTCAGATTTCCTGTCATTCTCATTTTTTTCTGTTTTTCCCGATCTATAATTTCTGATGAGGACATAGATCATCACAATGACCATTAGCAGTGAAAATGTCAATTTGAAAAGGTTGTCATCCATCTCTCCCAGAAGCCACCAACCAAGGATCAGTCCTGGTATTGTTGGCAGGATCAGAAGGGCGAAGACCTTCATGTCCACCATCTTGGACCGAAGATAGGTTATCGAGCTTGAAGTTGAATTTGCAAGGATCATTGTCAATGATGAGATTACCGCAATATCACTGTCGAGGTTCCATAAAAGCATAAGAAATGGAACAGCAAGAAATCCACCTCCCAAACCAACCATAGCACCAAGAGTACTGATCACAGCGCCGGCTGCGATCAGAACCAACATTGCCAGTATTTCTTGCACTAACGGGGAAAGGTTCCGCCCTATTATTATTGTTCGAAGATCGCATCATCGAGATGATAATCTGTGGGTGGGGGAGATTTATTAAGTAAAAAAGAGGATAATGCTTGACCAGGTCCAGTCCGAGAACTGACCGATCCAAGGTGATACCATGCCAGATGAGACCAGTGCAGATGATAAAGCTTTGAAGATACTGGTCGATGTTCTATCCCATGATATCAACAATCATATCCATGGTGCATCTGGATATCTGGAACTGATGGAGCATATGCTCAAGGAAGATCCAACTATGCGGAGATTTCTTGGGAATGCCATGTCCGAGATGAAATCCGTTTCCCACCTGGTGGAAAATATAAGACTTCTGGTGAACGTTCCCAGGGAACCTTTTGTTGAGGAGCCTGTTGATCTCTATTCACAGCTGGTGCTTGCACAGGAGACCGCTTCATATCGGTTCGAGGAAAAGACCATGGAGCTTGAAACCATGTTAAGACATGGTGAGATAGTTGTAAAGGCCGATCGTTTCCTTCAAAACTGCCTTGTGGAGATCCTTACCAACTCCATGAGATATGATAGTCAGAATATCGTGAAAGTATGGTTGGCAGCGATCCAGGAAGGAGCCCAGGTTACTATAACAATTGGTGATCAGGGAAATGGGATCCCTGATGACCAGAAAGATGGTCTGATGACCCGTTTCTGGAGAAGTATTCAGAAGGCGGATGTCCATGGAAAAGGGATGGGGCTCTCTGTTGTGAAGATGGTGGTGGAAAGATACGGGGGAGAGGTGAGTATCGGGAACCGCGTTGAAGGTGACCATTCACAAGGAACAAAGATCGTGTTGAAGCTCCCACTTTGGGTTGAATGATCGATCTCAAAGGGTTTTGATCTTATCTTTCAATGCTTCCAGTGTTATTGTTTCGAATTCACCAATTTGAAGATCGTCGAGGCTCAGATCACCAATTGCACTTCTGTGAAGTTCGTATACTCGGCTTCCTATTGCTAGGAATATTCTCTTGACAACATGCTTTCTTCCCTCTTTGATCCTGATGGTAACACGTGTCCTTATGCCTTCTAAGGAAGCTTTCAGGACCTCGATGTTATTGACCACATAACCATCATCGAGAGTTACTCCGCCCTCGGTCGATACTCTAAGGTCATGTAGGGACCATTCTCCCTTCACGAGGGCGATATACTCCTTGCTCACACCATATCTCGGATGAGCTATCCTATTCGCCAGTTCACCATCATTGGTGATAATTAGAAGACCTGTAGTATCCAGATCCAATCTACCCACGGGGAACAATCCCATCCCCCTTCCATTTGGGATCAGATCAACAACATACTTTCTATCCCTATGGTCCATATTTACAGAGATCGCTCCCTTTGGTTTGTTGAGGATGAAGTATCTAAGTTCCTTGGATTCAACAACTTTTCCATCAACCCGAACTACATCTTCTTCCTCTACCCGGGCCCCCATCTCTGAAACGATCTGTTCATTGATGGAAACTCGTCCATCCTCGATAAGCTTCTCACAGGCTCTTCTGGATCCCAGGCCACACCGGGCAAGGAACCTCTGAAGACGAACAGAATTCAAGAAACCCCTCCTATTTCACGAATTCAACAGGTTCTAGTAATTTTTCAGGGTTCATTAACTGCTCACGGAAATAATCGAATGCCCGGAAAAAATAGAAGGCGTCCTCAGACCTCTCATCAACTGTCGCCATGAAGGGACATACCCTTTTCACAACTGGTTTTCCATCTTCGGCCACTACCTTCTCCTCAATGGCTCCCATAACAATGAAAACTCCCACAGTACCGATCTCGTAGAGGTGGTGATAAGCCGGATTGGCACCAAAAGCACCAACATTGTTCAGGAACGCTGAGGAATAGAGAACCTCGTTCTCCATGTATTTTTTACTGAACAGTCCATGTTCATCCATGAACTTGTAGAATGGATAGCCCAGTCTGATAAGGAAACCGGGGAATCGAAGGTAGTTCGTGGCTTCCTTCTCACCTTTGTCATCCTTACCTGCTTTTCCCTTCTTGATCTCCTTCCTTGCAGAATGGATTGTATCTTTCAGGGTAAAAGATGATTTGAATTCCCTTTTTGCAACGGAGATCTTTGCCTCTGTGGTCATCTCCTTTTTAACAGAGAACGAGAACCATATCCTGTCCCTTTGATAGATCTTCCCTGCCTTGACAAATCTATTCACCCGTGGGTATGCAGTAAAGGTCTTTACCAGAGAATGAAGGACAAGATGAAAGAATGTGATCTTGGTATCATATTCCTTCGACATCTTCTCGATGAACGCCTCCCCTTTTTCGGTCTCAATATCCGTCTCCCAGTAAAAGAGTGATTCATACTTGTGCCTGAGGAAATATGGCATTATTCTGCGGTATTCGGGAAGGTTCTTCACTACCTTACCGTCAGGGCGACCCATATTCCCAGAAAAGCTGTCCATCTGTTATAAATTGTCGGTCAGCAGCATCTCCATACTTTGAAATGGCGGTGAAATGATGGCGGATCGACTGTAAGAGGATTTATATCTGGGGCCCCGTATTACCTTTTTTGGGGGCCCTGGTTTGACCTTGATGGGTAGGGACATCGTAAACATCGGCGATTTGGAACTGGATGAGATAGATCTCATTTTGGACACTGCAAAGGGAATGCTTCCCATCGCTAAGGGTGATAAAAGATCCAACATCCTTGATGGCAAGGTTCTTGCTTCATTGTTCTTCGAAGCGTCCACAAGGACCCGTTTAAGCTTCGAAACAGCGATGCACAGATTGGGAGGTAATGTGATCACAATTGCCGGTCTGGAAGGAACATCTCTTATCAAAGGTGAGACACTTGCAGACACCATCCGAATGGCAGATGCTTATTCTGATATCATTGCTCTACGCCATCCTAGGGAAGGAGCGGCCAGGATGTCTGCAACCTTTTCCGAAGCCCCTATTATCAACGGAGGGGATGGTGCCGGACAACATCCCACTCAAACCCTTCTGGACCTTTTCACTATCAAGCAAGAACTTGGGGACATTGGAAAGCAGCATGTCACACTGGTTGGAGACCTAAAATATGGGCGCACCGCCCATTCACTTTCACTTGCTCTTGGACGCATGGGCGCAACAATGACCTTTGTTGCTCCACCAAGGATCCAGATGCCGGAACATATTTTGATAGATCTCAGGGAGATGGGCGTGGATGTCAAGACCACCTCCGATCTAAAAGGTGAGATACCCAACTCAGATGTTATCTATATGACCAGGATCCAGAAGGAGAGGTTCCCAGAGGAAGAGGAATACAGGAAGGTTGCAGGAGCTTTCAAGCTGAAGAAGGGTTCCATCGCAGATGCGAAGAAGAATATGATCATCATGCATCCTCTACCAAGGGTCGACGAGATCCATCCGGAGATAGATAGGACACCTCACAGTAAATATTTTGTCCAAGCCTTCAACGGGGTCCCGGTAAGAATGGCACT
>JAUVBH010000257.1 GCA_030591285.1 Thermoplasmatota archaeon | reverse complement strand
ATGTGCCCGCATCAATGCCTGCATCCTCATCGCCTTTCTCTGGATCATATATGTAACCACACGCAATGCATCTCCACTTGTCCATGATATTCCCTCTTGGAACTTAACTGTCCGCATGGTTATCTGTCAATGGATAGATATCCTTTTTGATGGGTCAGGAAAATTTTTCGGTGATCTTCTTGAGAGTATCTTTCAAATTATTATCATTGGAATAAGATGAAAGTTCCGCCTTTAACTTTTCAGGTGTGATCCCACCTAATAATAGACGTTTCTGATACCCTTTGATGACCCTTATCAGGTTCGGCATTGATCTGATAAGATTATCGACGATCGTCACATCTGCTGTAACGGCTGTTCTTGACATCGGATTGAGATCGATGGTAATGACACTCTTGCCAGCCGCTTTCAAAGCTTTGCATCTGTCACCATCTTCAAGTGGGACCAGGACTACATCTGAAGTAAAGATACCATCCATGGAGCAAAGGGCTCTTGCATGGTCCAGCCCTTCCAATCTTGCATCGGGATCACTTCCGAGAACCTTTCTGCATCCATTCTTCTCCAGATGTTCTACCAATCGGTTGACCCTGTCATCAGTACGATGGAATATATTGATCTCAGCTGGACAATCCAGAAGGCCACAAAGAGTTGCTATCTCCGGTGCGGCCATCGCCCCGACATTCCCATTAACCGATATCACTGGCTTTTCCGCAAGTAAAAGCATGCAGACCGCAGCATTTGTTGCCATCTCAGCTTCCGGTGTTGTCACCTCGCCCAGAAGATAATCAAAGGCTTCTCCCCTCCCGTGGGCGATCAATCCCTGGGTTGCTACTAGTCCGTTCTTCCATCCTTCGACCAGCTTATCTCTTGCTGTAAGAGACACATACCTTGGGTGGCTACGTGGAATTGTCATGGATCGACCACTACCAAAAGGATTTCATCTATTATTGTCCTTTCACCCTGTGGAAAAACGGTATCATTTTCTGAAGGTCACCACTTTCGTCCAGGCAACAGAGAAGATTGAAAAGGTTAAGGTTGCCCTTGAGAACCTTCTGGGAGATCTATTCGAGGAGAAGATGGAGGAGACCCATCTTGAAGGAGTCTATGACAATCCCATCATATACATCTCCATTGACCTCAATCGGGCCAGAGCTATCAAGAGTGTGTTGAGAAAATGGGAATGTATGGATTTTTGGAAGCAGGCAAAGGACCAACTTGAAGAAAGACTGGATGAGGACCTCACATTTCACCTACGCGTTGACAAGATGAAAGCCTACGAAGGGACCCTAGCATTATGGAAGGGGGGCGAGGCTATTGAGATGCAGCTTAAACCAGCGACCTTCCCCTCTTCAAGAGATGGTGCAAAGGCAATTATTTTAGATGGCCCCCTCAATTGAGATCCCCCATGATCGAGTACACTTTACCCTTGTATTACAAAATGATATTATACAGATTGTCTTATTCCTCTCAAGCGGTCCCATCTTTCCTCTCCATTGGGACCCATTCACGGTGATAAGGATGTCCGAAGAAATAGAAGTCACAGTCGAGGAAACGATCGACCGATCCAAACAGGTCAAGAAGGTAGAAATGGTCGAGTTCCTGACCTCCACAGGGAAGATCAAAGAGGAATTTGCCAAATCCCTGTATGATGCAGGCCTTAACAGCTGGAAGAAACTGATAGAAGGCACAGAGGAGTATTTTGTTGAATTCAAAGGTGTTGGACCAGCAAAGGCCAAGGTACTCATGGGTCTGGCAGAAGAGAAAAAGATGGACCTTGAAGCAACCAGACCTGGTCTGAAAGAGGTCCTTGAGACAGTTCCCAGGATCTCCCAGAATGTGATCTCTGCCCTTCTTGAGAATGGATATGATTCCTTCGAAAGCTTCAATGAGAAGACAGATGAAGATCTCGTAGCCATCAAGGGCATCGGTCCCAAGATGTCAGTTGCCATCATCAATGCAGTGAAAGACCACATCGAGAAGTACGGGGTTGAAGAACCTGAAGAGGCAACTGCAGAGGTAGTTGATGAAGTTGAAGATGGCCCCAAGGACGAAAGATCATTCATCCAGAGGATGATAGATTCGATCAGCGGTTTCTTCGGTGGTAAGAAAGAAGAAAAACCGGAAGAGGAGAAAGAAGAGGTGAAGGAAGAGACCGAGACCTCCGAACCGGAAGAAGCACCTGCCGAAGAGGAAGTTGTGGAAGAGTCCGCAAAAGATGAGGTGAAAGAAGAAGAGCCTCCAGAAGAGATCAAGGAAGAGGCATCTTTTGAGGAGGAAGCACCTGCAGAAGAACCTCCAGAAGAGGAGAAAGAAGAGGGTGAAACTTCTGAACCGGAAGAAACACCCTCCGAGGAAGATTCACCGAAAGAGGAAGAAAAAAGCTTCCTTGATAAGATAAAGGCCATGTTCTTTGGCGGATCAAAAAAGGAAGAGCCAAAGGAAGAGGATGCTCCTGTTGAGGATACAACCTCAGAAGAGGCAGAGGCGGAACAGGTCGAAGAGGACCCACCGGCAGAAGAGACCGCAACCGAAGAGACACCTTCAGAAGAGAAGGTGGAAGAACCCGCAGCCGCTCCGATCAATGATTTTGAGGATATTCCAGGTGTAAGCAAGAAAGTTGCCCAGCAGCTCAAGGCAGCAGGATATATGAACATAGACGAGCTCAGAGATGCGGTCCCAGAAGACCTTACAATGGTCGAGGGGATCGGACCAAAAACTGCAGAGAAGATCTGTAAAGCGATCTCTAAATAGATTCCCGGAGGATATTAGCCATGGCCTGTGAGGTTGATATTTTCCTCTTCAGGACAAGTTCTACCCCTACAAAGGGTACTATCGAAGCGATACTAGATTCAATGGATCCTAGCTCGATCTCTGTCATCGTGGATCGAGACGTTGTTTTCAATAAGACCCACATATCTTCAGCGATAATGCATGCAGCTCGATCAATTCTATCAGGGAAAGCAAGGGCAAAAGCCCCAGCCCTGGAAGTGATCCGGTGGTTGACAGGTTCGCATCAGGTTTCAAGAGGTATTGAAACAGCCAATCCTGGGAAGTCAACTTTGCATATTCTCGTGATGAACATACCAGAGTATTGGCCAAATGAGAGCGATGGTAATGAGTTCCCGGAATTGATTGAAAAGAGATATGGCGGACCGGTTCCGGAAGGACTTGAGATCATCCTTCCTCCCTTCGATCTCGGAGGTGACAAGGCACTGGAAAAATTGGGATTGGACCCTGATGAGAGAACATCCAACTCGGAAAAAGAGAAAATTATCCTGGAGGCTGTTTGTCTTCCAGGTCTGAAATGATCAATGGGTAT
>JAUVBH010000021.1 GCA_030591285.1 Thermoplasmatota archaeon | reverse complement strand
GCGAGACATAAGCAAAATCGCTGATTTTGCTGACATAGTGGAAAATGTTGATATTCGCGATACACAGGCAAAATCGCTGATTTTGACGATGAAGAGGAAAAATTCGTTTTGGGTCCGGATTGGTTTTGATCATAAGATCATTTGAAATATCTGTGGATGAAAAATCACTTTCACATCACACTCTCTACATGAAACAGTATTTATCTTGTTATTATTGATGATCCCTATGAGAGGAAAATATGATTGCGAGAAGATCTTCGTGGATTGGTGAAATGGTTTTTCCTTAAACAGGTGAATAACATCCTAAAGAAACAAAGAGTATTGCTAACTCCTTACAAGTCGTTTGAACCAAAAAAATTGGTGAATCTATATCAAAACTTTCAGGATGAAGAATACCTCCTCGATCAATGTGCAGAACTTCTCAGCAAGATGATCCTTGTCCAGGCTTTTCCAAATGCCAATCATAGGACTGCTTTCTTCCTAGTCGGATCCTACCTCTCTAAGCATGGGATTCGAACAATTAAATTCGAAGATGACCCTGGTAGGTATCAGGAATTCTATAAAAAATCTAAAGGATTGTTGGAAACTGATATCGATCACATGCATATTTTTGATAAGAATTATCTCGATGCCATCCATATGACTGGGATTGACGACCATTTGGAAGCAGCAAGAAAACAGTTAGAACTCATCATTATTGGAGATCAATCGGGCATTAAAACAGAAGAATCTCTCCAATCCTTTACGAAATCTCTGAGCCAGCTGTCTCCTATGGCATTGTTTGAATGATCCGTTGGTTGCAGAGCTTTCATATCAGGTTATCAAGAGTTTGATTTTGTATATAACATTTGGCTATGATGAGAGGTTCATCTCACTATTCGAACAGGCCTCTTTTTCCCTTCGGGAATATGAAACCCAAGACGACCAATACAGGGAAAGCGATGAATGCAAGGTATACAAGGGCCTTTCCGGATACCGGGTAATCCCAGAACTGAGTAACCCAGTAAACTAATCCCAGGATCAGGAAGAACAGAATACCCGTGGTGATCAGCCTGAAGGTCTTGGAACTGTCAAAAGGCCAATCCTTCCTGCCCCTGGGGTATTTCATACCCAGGAATCCCAGGACAAGGATGCCAATGACGACCAGGACGATCGATGCTGTCACCACGAAACTTGCCACTCACTCATCCTCCCAGCTATGGAGCTCGTCTATCTCACTCTCGAGCTCATCAATATCACTAGCAACGTCATGAGCAGGTTTTGCCTTTTTCTTCTCATCGAAATTCATCTTCGGGGGTGCAGGAGGTTTTTCGATCTTACCCGACTTCACCTTCTTCCCCTTCTTGTTCTTGGTCTTTCTCTCGTACTCGGCCCGGAGCTTATCATACATCTTGATCATCTTGGATGTGATGGATGGCTTGAGCTCATCCAGGACCTTTACAAGGTCCTGCATGGTTATGGGCTGAGGTTTCCTGGTCTCGAGAGCTCTCTCCAATCCAAAGGAGGAAGCTTCTCTCACTAGATTTGCAAGATCTGCTCCGGAGAAACCTTTTGTGGATTTGGCCAGAGTACCGGTATCGATATTATCAGACACGAACTTGCCTTTGAGGTGGACCTTCAGAATCTCTCCTCTGGAGGCCTTGTCCGGTGGTGGCACATAGATCACCTTATCGAACCTACCTGGCCTCATGAGGGCTGGATCAACAAGGTCCGGCATGTTCGTGGTTGCAACGATGATAATTCCCTCGGCATCATCCATTCCATCCATCTCAGAAAGCATTATGGACAATACCCTGGGAGTAACATCATCGGTTGAGTAGAAGTCCCTCCTCTTGGCAATTGCATCGATCTCATCGAAGAACAGGATACAGGGACTCCTTGCTCTTGCTTCTTCATAAAGTGATGCTATTAGTCCCTCGGATTCTCCATACCATTTGGACATGACATCGGAACACTTTACACCGATCATCTCCACGTTCAGATCTGAAGCGACAGCCTTAAGCATAAGGGTCTTACCGCAGCCAGGAGGACCAAAGAGGAGCAAACCCTTGGATGGTTTCACACCATATTTGGTTGCCATCTCCGGTTCGAGGAGAGGAACCATGAGAGCGTTCTTAACCTCCCTTTTGACATCCTCAAGACCACCGATATCATTGAACGATGTACTCTTGAAACCTACCATATCAGAGATCTTCTTTCCTACATCCGAGGAGGTGATGCCCACCACTCCATACTGCATCGGTAATGCTTCCTCACCTACAGCTCTGATACCGAATGGTATCAATGTAGCTGGGATTACTGCAAGGAACGGGAAGATCAACCAGACGGTGAATTCCACCTTTGCCCAGAGGATCGATATAACTCCAAATATGATGATGATCCCTGCAGGGATCAATCGGATGGCCCAGTTCTTGGGCTCCTTGTCGATCTCGATCTCTTCCTTCATCCATTTGTTGAAGAGGAAGTAGACCACGACCATTGCAAGTCCCCAGCCGATCAACCCAAAGAGAGGAATGAGAGAACCCATTGTCTCCTGCAAGACCGTGGAAAGAATGTTCGTATCAACAGTTGTGAGGTCCCCGATCGAATTTATGAAGTCAATGGGGCTCCAACCGGATTCTATTCCCTTATCGAACTGAACGAAGCTCTTTTCATGGGTGGGAACTGCCAGGAACGAGAACCATTGGAACGTTCCTGATGGAGTTACTATTAGCAAAAAGAGCCCGGCAGTTATCAGAACTGTTGTTCCTAGGAAGAGTGAGAATGTTACAGCAGCCACCATTGGAACAGCAAATCCAAGTCCGAAACCGGCAGCGAATACTGTTAAGAAGCTCAGATAGGCAAATCTCCAGTCAAAGAAACCACCTATCATCACTATAAGTGAGAACACCAGGAAGACCCAGCCGAACTCCTTTGATTGATATGAAACAGCTGAGGTAACAAGCACTGCCATTACAAGCATGGATATGAACGGATACTTGTAGGCAATGGCTGTAAGGAAAGCAGCCGATATTAGGACCATCCACCATGGGAAGAAGGGAGCCCAGAACAAACCCAGAAGAGATAGGAGTAGAATTCCAGCACATCGAACTACCTTCTCTTTCAGTTCTTCATCCTGAATGAGCTTCTCGTACCACTTGTCCTCTACCTCTTTGTCCACTCTTCTTCTGGTCTTCTTCTTTCGTTCGTTCATGGCTTCCCTTGTCTCTTTTATCTTATGAGCCAGATAGAATAGTCCAATAAGGAAACCGAATGCAAGGACAAATCCGATGATCTCTCTGATGTATGGTCTATCCTCGGCTTCGTCAGCGACCATGTAGGTTTTCTGGTTGACACCGAACTGGAATGTGAAAGAACCATCATTACGCGGGACACTGACAGTCTTGGTGACCTTTTTCCCGTTGTAGATGATATCTATCCTGTAGTCACCCTGATAGACAGTTGAATTGGTGAAGGCCATTCCATTGACGGTAACTGTCTCGTACTGGTATGTGTTGTTAGCGAATACAACAACAGCCTGGTTGGCAGGAACGTTCTCTGCCTCATCCTTCAGTATGATGAAAAGAATACCCTGGAAAACCGGATCCAGGATCGGCGGCCTTGGATACTCGTAAACAAAATTGTCCGATACCACATTGTGGAAATATTGATCATAGGCCTCAACGTGGAAACTGATCCTTGAACCGGGAGGATAAGTGATGACCTTAGCGGTCATATGGGTGGAGTTAACGACCTCGAAATATGCTACACCGTCCACCGGGTCCTGATCTAGAATATTCACGGTATAGAACAGATCAGCCCTTTCAATGGCAACCAGCGGATCGCGTGAAGTTATGTTGATCGTAATATCCTGACCGTTCGCTGGTTCCTGTGGGCCCCATGAAAGAATGATGTTGTTTTCGAAATCTGTGTCTATCCAGGAGCCGTTCTCGATCACGGTGTAGGAGTACCTTGTTGATCTTACAGGGGAGTTGCGCTCATCGAATGCATTGACCTCATACTGAACGTTGTATCCTCCAGGATAACCCTGAACATCCACTTCCATGACTGTCTGGTTGATCCTGAGAAATGTGAAAGCTCCCTCCGTCTGGAGGGTTCCTTGATAATACACCCATACCCAAACGTTGGCTGCATTGATCATCTGGTTGTTCTTTGAGGTAATAGTTAGGTGCAGGTTCTCTCCATTGAAGGGAGCCCTGTCCTCCAAGTGGTCGGGACTCCTCTCGATATCGATCTGTTCTTCGAATACCGAGGTGGACCACTCTCCATTCGTCCCTGGAATGTTCCCTAATAGCATCAGTGCGATCAGCACCAACGCAAAGATACCAAGGACCGACGTCCTTCCTCTAAACCTATTGATGTTCATTTTCATCCCATCCCTAGGCTCCTACACCTACCTTCTGTTTCTCTATGATCTTCTTCCTGAGAGAGGTCTTTTTAGCGATACCCAGCGCTGCAAGACCTGCGAGCATGTATTCCACCGGAACTGTTGCTGTCTGCCCTATGGTGACAGGGGTCACGTTCGGTGTTGCTGTGATGACCGGTGCCACGTTGACCGAAGGTGCCACAACCGGAACAGATGGTGGCGGAGGTATCGGTGCTGGTGTTACAGGTGGTGGCGGTGGCGGCGGCGGTGGTAATGGTGGAGGTAATGCCTTGATCACAAGCAGTTTGAAATCTGGCAACTCATCGGTGATGTTCTCACCTCGCCAGGAGTCTGATCGTAGCTCGCTCTCACTTGAGAATACTCTGAGGTTCCCATCGCCTTCATATGATGAGACCTGAAACTTCACGGACCAGTTCTGTCCAATGAATATCTCTCCGATATCCCAGGTAAGGATCCAGTGATCCCCCGTGAAGTTCGAAACGAATCCCTGTGTGATGTTCTCCGAACCCATTACAAATTCAAAATCGTCATGTAAATGGAGCTCCACCGTGGTGTTGTCACCAGCTGTGAAATTGTAGAACTGGTCTGATATTTTCATGTATATCTCGACAAGTTCCTTTGCGGTCTGGGCCTGATAGAACTGACCACCTGTGTAATCGGCCATCCATCCCAGTAACTCATCATCCACCAACGGTCCAAGTCCAATGGTATAGAGTTTGATATCCTTCGATACCATTTCATTCATCTGGGACATTGTTACATTTGCTTCCGGTGGGTCCGGGACACCGTCGGTGAAGAAAACGATGATCTTCTGGTTCCCTTCGACCCCGAAACCATCGAACTCGTCGATGGCCTTCTCTATACCTGCTTCGTAATTGGTCTGGCCCTGTGGTGTCAATCTGGCAAGGGCTTCCAGGTCAGCATGGACCTGTGCGTAGGCATATGAAAGGTGATGGTTGTTGACGGTCTCTGCATCATTATCGAAGAACGCGACCACTGCACGGTCAAAAGGAGCGATCATGTTATCCACATATTCATGGGTAGCAAGTATCCTCAGAACCTGAGGATCAAAGGTTTCCAGAGAACCGGAATGGTCCATCAGGAAGACAACATCCTGCGGGGCAAGAGTGATACCTTTGGTTCCGGTCCCGGATACCGTTAGGGTAATGGTGGCGTTGCTGGGTTCGTTATCAGAACCCGCTCTCCAGATAGCATCAACGGAAGAAGAGATCCTTGAAGAGAGATATCCACCACCGGTGTATGCATCATCTGCTCCTCCTTTCAAGGGTAACCATATGGTCCCTATAACGAGCAAAGACACTATCATTACCAATATGGCGGTAGACCTGCGCCACCCTGGAGCGGCGTTTGCTCCGTCTTTCACGTCCATCCCCCCGTTAATTGCACTTAGGTGTTTATTAACCTTCTTTCAAGATTATCCTATTTCAGATCGATGTTTTTGTCCTTCGGTTCAGGTGCATCCTCGGATTCCCACTCATCAACATCATCATTTGAACTCTTCTTTTTACCGATCTTGAATGGATTGGAACTCTTCTTCATAGGTTTGTTTTCCCTCTTCTTTGGAGGTTCCTGTTCATCGCTCGGGGCTTTATCTTCCTTCACTCTGCCTTCTCCCCGGGCCCATTTGGTGAGGATCCCGAGATAAGCCAGAATGCCGATAGCGATAATGATGATGATGAAGAAGAGGAACCATATCCATGGGAGTGCAGAGTTCATACCTTCAAGGAATGTTATCTTGTCCTTCTTCTCCTTCACATTGATAAGGCCGGATTTGGTAGCCTCGTTGCCCAGTTTGTCGGATGTGGTTATCTGGAAAACATGGGCCCCGCCTTCTGCTTCTGCAGTTGGCCAGAATAGAACAAAAGTGTTTGGGTTCGATTCATTTGAATCCGGTGCCATCTCTCTCCAGCCAAGGGAGTCGATATTGATCATCACATGACTTACTCCTGATGGATCGACGACCGTGGCTTTGAATATGACCGAGTTCCCTCCGTTCACATTGCCTATCCGGACCTCATCATCACCTTCGAGCCAGTAGTAATCAAGTGATATCTCGGGTCCGCTGTTGTCTACTTTGATCCCGTATACCGATGTGTCCATGTTTTCAGCTCTATCTGTGGCTGATACTGTCAAAGTGTGATCGCCGTCTGAGATGATCCTTGTATCCATCAGGTACTCGTAAAAGATCCCTCCCTCACCCCGATAGATCTCGAAAGGCGCTGCATCATCAACAGATAGCATGACCTCTCTGATCCCTATGGCGTCATAGGCATAGAATCGGATGGTTTTGGCACCCGTTAGTGCTTGTCCTGGTGTCAAAGATGTTTGTGAGATGACAGGAGCACTGTTATCAACAATAACACTGACATGGAATACTGTATCATGGCCTGCTTGGTCCTGGGTCTTGACGCTTATCGTGTGTAGGCCATCAGTGACAATTGTGGAGTTCCATGGAGTTGTCACATCGAACCAGGTCGTCCCATCGATGGCATATCTTACCAGACCAGGGAATTCATCTGTTGTCCTGGCCCTTACCACGAAGATCCCGCTGATGAGCTGGTCCTTCACAGGTGACTCGACGATCAGTTCTGGAAGTTTGTTATCCACCATGAACTGATAGTTCTTGGTTGTGACAGCTCTGCCAGCTACATCCTCTACGGAAGCATTGATGGTATACGTTCCGTCGGTAAGGCTCCTTGTATCCAGTGTATACTCATAGTATCCTGACTGCGTATTATAGGACATGACCTTGAGGGTGGTCCCGATCCTCATGGTTACCTTTGTTATCCCGACCTTGTCACTTGCTGAAACTCTGAAGGAGTAAGTGCCTTCGATGAACTCGTTTTCGGAAGGGCTTGCAATTGCGATCTCGGGGGCATTATTGTCCACATAGATATGGATCGTTTCCATGGTGACATGACCGGCCAGGTCAGAAGCCCTTATTGTGACCTCATGCATTCCATCGTTGACAAGCTTTGTATTCCAGCCGATGGAGACAGGTTGCCATGAGGAACCATCGATGTTATATTCAGTTCCTTTCTTGAACACATCACCGTTCTCAACATCGAAGAAGAACAGACCTGACACAACTGCCCCTTCCTGGGGTGAATTGATATTGATGGTCGGTGGCCTATTATCTACGTTGAAGTTCACTGGACCAAAGGTGTAGGATTTACCTGTCAGATCATAGACCGTAGCTGTAACGTTCCTTACACCATCCTCACCAGTACCCCAGGTAATGGTATTGGAAGTATATTCGTAATATCCTGTCTGTGCGTTGAATGGTACCCGTGCTTCCAGGTTGTATATCTTTATGAGAACATAATCCACACCGACAAGATCGAAAGCACTGACCCGGACCAGTATCTCACCTTCAACGAACTCAGCCTCAACCGGAGAATTGATGGTGCAAGTAGGGCCCAGATTATCGACCATGATACTGAATTCCAGAAGGGTGGATTTTCCTGACCAGTCGGTTGCCTTAATACGAATGGTGTGGTCCCCGTCCTCGATCCTTGTCGTGTTGAATGGAACCTCGATCCCTTTCCAACCACTGTTATCTATCTCATATTCCACTATCTTGAGGAATATGTCATTCGCAGTATAGTTGAACATAACCTGATCCGACAGGATATCTCCATTATGGATATTGTAGACCTCCAGTTCTGGAACATAGTTGTCTATCTGGAAATACCTGGGTCCCACAATGGTTACCTTTCCGGAAAGATCTGTTACTTGCACCATGATCGAGTAGTTGCCATCCAGGTCCAGGGAAGTATCGGTCTGGAACTCATAGTAGCCTGTGCCAGAGTTATAGTTCATATCCAGTGATCGGTTTAAGATATCGATCTTGACGGATCTGATCCCTACTATGTCGGATGCGACAGCTTGGAAAAGGTAGATACCATTAATGAACTGTTCCTCAGCTGGAGAATTAATTGCCGCATAGGGTGCTGTGTTATCAACGACAACATGTATCGTGGATGCTGTGGTATGTCCTGCTTTATCCATTGCTTTGATCTCGATCGAATGATCCCCATCTCCCAACATTGATGTGTTGAGTGTTTCGTTGATGGATATCCAACCGGTGCTGTCCACATTGTATTCTACCTTGTCAAGGAAGACATCGGTAACATTGACCCTGATCTCTTCCATTCCCTCAAGGTAGGACCATGCAGCTGGATATATCACTGCTAGAGTTGGTGCGTGATTGTCCACATAGAATGTCCTTGGGCCAAGTAGTATGTATTTTCCAGATAGATCGGTAATATTCACCCAAACATCGTATGTCCCATCCTCGATCAGCCTGGTGTCGGTCCTGTACTCGTAACTTCCTGTACCTGAGTTGAGGTTCATCTCAAGTGTAGAGTTGAAGACAATGATCTGGACATTGTCGATACCAACAACATCGTTAGCTGCTACCGAGAACATGAATGTGTCCTCAATATATTGGTTGGTGGCTGGAGCTGCGAGCATACCCGTTGGATTGTTGTTATCGAACTTCACTGTCAAGGTCGTTGTGGTGGTATGCCCTGATAGATCAATGGCTCTGAAACTTATTGTATGGCCCCCATCTCCGAATAACGTAGTATTGAGGGCTATATCTGCATCGATCCATCCTGAGCCATCCACGTTGTATTCCACTTTGTCTATGAAAACATCTGTTGCAGAGATGTTCAGTGTTTCAAGCCCTTCCAAGAACTCTCCCTCGATGGGATGGAACACCCTCAATACGGGCGCAGTGTTATCGATCTGGAAGCTGACATTGGTGGATGTGTTTGTCTTGCCGCTCTGATCGTAGGCCATCGCGAAACAGTTGTAGGTGCCATCTGCTCTGATCGATGTATCAGTAGTATATTCATAGTAACCAGAGGTTGCTGAATAGGACATAGAGAAGATGCTGCCGAACACCTGGATCTCCACTTTTTCGATCCCAACACTGTCAGATGCCGAAACCTTGAAAATATACGCTCCTTCAACATATTCACTGGTCACAGGGGCGTTAACAGCACAAACAGGATGGTTGTTATCTACAATAAGGTCAAGAGATTGAGTTGTGGAATGTCCAGCTCTATCCCTTGCCTGAATTCTGATAGTATGTTCACCATCCAACAAGGAACCGGTGTCCCATGTTTGATTTATCAGGACCCATTCGCCGCCATCGACGGAATATCTTACATCTCTCAAGAAGGGATCTGAAACCGTTACGTTGAAGTCCAATTGACCTGACACGTAATCTCCTGTTTGAAGCTCGTTCAAGGTTATCTGCGGTGCTTCATTATCGACCATGAAGTTCACCTGGCTGCTATTGGTGACCTTACCTGAGAGGTCCTTAGTTGAAGCAGTGATGTTGTAGTTCCCATCAACGATGGTCAGAGTATTGAAAGCGTATTCATAATATCCGGTCTGGAGGTTCAGAGATGTCTGATACTGGCCCCCGAACAGATTGATCATGACCATTTCGATCCCAACGGTGTCCAAGGATGAGACTTTGAATGTGTATACACTCTCCAGGAAAGCTCCCTCGAACGGGGATATCACATTGCAGGTAGGGGCTGTATTGTCCACAGTGAAATCCACCGACTGCTCTGTCTTGTGGGATGAATTGTCGAAGGATCTAACGGTCAGAGTATGATCCCCATCGGTCAGTATGGAAGTGTTCATCAGCAGATTCCAGTTTGGTTCCATTCCGGTCATTGTCTGCCATCCTGTGGAATCTATCATGTATTCTACCCTATTCAGGAATGTATCACTGGAGGTGACCTGGACGTTATATATCCCTCCGATGATCTCATCGTCCATGGGTCGTATGATGTCAAGGGAAGGATTGTTGTTATCGATCCTGAATGTGATAGTATCACTGGCCTGTGATAGGTCTACATTGTCATATGCTGTGGCATATACCTGGTAGATACCATCGGTTTTGGTCGATGTTGTTAGGGTATACTCGTACGAGGATGTGATCGGATTGTAGGGAATGGTGATGTCCTCGTCAAATATGTTGATATCAACATTTTTGACCCCAACCGTATCGGTTGCTACCACCCTGAAGGTATAGGTGCCCTCGATATACTGCCCGGTTATTGGAGAGTTGATGTTACAGGTTGGTCTATTATTATCAACAAAGATAGTAATTGTAGTATCACCGGTGAGACCGGCGGAATCCTTCGCTTCGATGGTGAGGGAATGTTCTCCATCAGTGATCTGTGTTGTATCATATGATCCGGTCCAGGTGTTTACGTTCCTTGTTAGGGGCGTCCACGCATTTCGATCCACTCGGAACCTGCAGGAGATCACATATGAGGTGGTATTGACCGATATAGGCATCGAGTTCCCGGTGACATAGGTTCGATCCACTGGAGCATTGATTATTGGATTTGGAGCAGAGTTGGAAAGCGTGAAATTATGCGGGCCAGAGGTGGTTAGACCACCTGAATAGTCCTCGGCAGTTATATTGAACCAACAGGCTCCATCTGCGTAATTGAAAGTGTTGACAGCTCTCTCCCAGTTCTGGGTTGCACTGCTGTAGTACATATTCAATGTTCCAGCATTCTGCATCTTTCCTCCGAGTGTGATCTTGACCGACTTGGTTTCTGTTGGTGTTCCAGCCCTTGCCTTGAACATATAGACACCAGAAACGATCTCCTCGAATGTTGGTGATACTATGGTGATATCTATGGGCTCGGTGATCCGGATCGTTACATTGGAATATCTGTTCAGTGACCCACCGGTTCCCTGGATCGTTAGATTGTATAGTCCCACCGGTGCGGTCGATAATGTTGTAACTGTCAGGTTGGCCATTGATGAGGAACTGTTGATAAACGTGGGAGAGAAGGTAAAATTAAAACTCGAAGAACTTCTGTCCACACTGGCGCTGAGTGTCACATCGCTCGAGAAACTGTTAATGGTCTCCATGGATACTTCATATATTGAGGATGAACCAGGTGAGATCACTTTTTGTTCTGGTGATGCACTCATGAAGAAATCGGGATTGGTGGAAACCCTCAGAAGGACCTGAGTACTTCTGCCCTTACCATTATATCCTGTATCATTTCCGTATACTGCAAGGTAATATGTTCCTGCGGTCATGGAACTTGTTGTAGTGACATTCAGGTAAGCACTCTTGTGTCCAACTCCTCCGATATTTATTGTGTTAATATTCAGGGATGCCGCTGCACCTGAAGGAGTGGAAATGTTCGTTCCCGCAGAATTCTGCCATTTGTATGTTAGATCGATATCCTTTGTGACACCAAGGGATTCAACATCGATCTCGTATGATGTATTCATTCCGGGTGCAATGAGCTTTGATGTTGGTTC
>JAUVBH010000250.1 GCA_030591285.1 Thermoplasmatota archaeon | reverse complement strand
TTCATGATGTTCAATCGTGAAAGCGAGCCTACCATGACAGCTGAATCGGTAGGCGTCTTCGAGACCTTGGCGGTCGACCAGGGTATTACCTCTTCCTTGATGACCTTCCGATAATCAGAAAGAGCATATCTGGCATCATCAAGAGCTATCGTGTCTCCCATCAAAGTGAAATCATCTGTTCGGGATGATACCAGTGTGGAATATGGAGATGTTAACTCCATTTCACTTGGATAGTCCAATGATGCGAACAATCTGTATGCCTCGACGGTGTCCTTGACATTGTCCTTCAATTTATCCCGAAGCTCAACCAGCTGTCTTCTTGACGGAAGCCCTGTAAAACCACCTATGATCGGTTTCTCGGGGTGTATGGGTCTTCCACCAATAAGCTCCTGAATATCATTCCCGATCGCTTTGAGTTTCAAGGCCCGGTTGACCTCATCTGGATGGTCCTTGTAAAGAGCTATTGCATTTGGCATCCCAAGGAAATCAGGAAGAGCCAGGAAATAGGTATGAAGATAATCGCTTTCAAGTATCGAACCCATATGAATGAGTTCACGGAGAAGTTCGGTCTGCTCTGTAACCTCCACATCAAAGGCACTCTCGATCGCTTTGATGGAAGCAAGTTTGTGAGAAACGGTACAGATGGCACAGATCCTTGTTACGATGGAAGGAACATGTCTGAAATATTTTCCACGAACCAGGACCTCAAAGAACCGGGGACCCTCGGTGATGGAGAAGTTAACGTTCTTGACCTTATCTCCCTCGAACTCCAAAAAGATCTCGCCATGACCTTCTACCCTTGCAACGGGTTCGATCTCAACGTATTTCTTCATTGTTCACCCTCCTTCAGTTCTTCAAGCAGGTCCATTACCTTCTTTCCCTCTTCAGAATATGAGAACAGTTTCACAAGATCTATCACATGCTGCAGATTGATCCCGTGTTTCTTGTATTCCTTGACTGCAAATCCCACCAGGTCCTTATGGAAAACAACACCCCTGCATCCGATGCAGGTGGACCCGTTCCTTGTGCAGTATGCATTGCATCCGGAGTAGGTCAATGGTCCCAGACAGATGTTTCCACGGTATAGGTTGCATGATTCACCCTGCAGGGGACACATGGCACAAACGACTGTAGCGGAAAGGTCCAGGTCCTTGCACAAAGAGACATAGGGACAATCCCCTGACGTGGGGCAATCCCTGCAGCTCTGTTCATGCTGGGACATGGTCAACTGAAGTATGGTCCTCCGAAGATCATAGATCTTCCTTGAAGAGGTATGTATGACCATGTTCTCTCTGAGAAGTGTCTGACAGGATTCTTTTATGATCTTTGCATTTCCCTCTCCGAGCTCCACAAGGCACATCCTGCAGTTGCCCGTATTTCTCTTACCCAGAACAGGATTGTAACAGATGTGAGGAAGATCGATCCCTTTCTGGATACAGAGTTCAAGGATCGTCTGATCAGGAGCACCGAAATACTCCTTCCCATCAATGACCACTCTTATCTTCTTATCAATCATGGTCATCTAGTTCACCTCCTTGCTTAGCGCTTCAGGTATTCCCTCTAGCTCCCTGTACAATTTCGCCTTAAGGATGAGGTTGGACCAGTTCATCGCTCCCTGATTGTAGCTCTCCATCCTGCGGATGCGGTCATCGATCACATTTGGATCAGTATTTGGATACTGGCCCCCGCCTGTTATGCAACCTTTTAGACACGGGACAAATTCCACGAAGTCATACTCATCAATGTTTGATAGTACCTCATCCGCTTTTGTGAGGTCTGTAATTGTAGCTACCTTGATATGGACGTCAGGATAGTCAATGGTCCGAACTATCGCCCCATCTGGTAGAACGGTCCGGTGGTAGACGTTCTGCTGTGATCTGAAGGCCATGGTATAATCCACGACCTCATCTCCCAGGCCATCGATCGCTGGTGAATCTGCCAGAACATCCACAAGTGGTTCGGTCATAACAAAACGATCGAAGGATACGGTCTCGATATCACAAAGGTCGACATTTATCTGGTTCTTCTGTATCAGCCTCGAAACCTCTTTTGTCGAGATCACTGCATCGAAATCCGCCATCTTCTTCATTGCTGTGCATGGTGTGATCAATGTAAGGAAAACCGGACCATATCTCTTCTCTATCAGATCCCGGGCTATTGGTCCCGGCCGATGCTTAAGATCCATGTATTTCTTGTAGTCAGGTTTGTGTTTGGTCACCCAGATGTTCGAAGACGGACACCATGACATGATCTTGCTTTGACCCGGATCATCAAGTGAATCCTGAACGGTCCTGAATACTGAAACGTGCTGGGCCGCAGCGAAGTTAAAGACCTTCCAGATGCCTAGTTTCCTAAGTGCCACGATCACTTTTCTCATCAAAGCATGGGTGTTCTCGGGTTCATCGGTGGAAAGGTTCTCCGAGAGGGAGGCAAGGATCATTGGATCCACAACAGCAACCACTCTCTCCTTCAGATCCAGAGCTTCTTCGAGCTTCTTGATATTGTATTCCCTTTCTTTCAAAGCACCACAATAACAGAATTGAATGCACTGACCACAGGAGATGCAGGTGGTCTTTGCGAAGGTTGAACCGAATGGTGTCGAAACACGCTCTCCCCAGTTCCTTCCCACCATGGAGATGGCTTTCACACCAAGTCCCTCATCGCAGACATTGACACATCTTCTGCAGGAGATACATTTCTCGGGTATGTAATTAATAACGGGATCCTTGATCTGCTCCACATCATCGGGGATCTCCCTGTTGATAGGGACCGGGATGGTCACGTTATTGTGAGGATCCATGGTGGCGAACTTCTGGAAGTAGTAAATGACCTCGGATTCCCTGATGGGGCAACCGCGTATGGTGTAATCCACCTCAATGAAATAGTCCAGTGGATAGACCTTCTTCAAGGGAGTGGTGTTGATCATGGTTGTCCCGTAGACAGCTTTGTATGCCTCTGATGCTCCTATGATATCCTTCCCTGTTGCAACACCACCGGAAGCTGCACATGTCCCGATGGCAACTACCCTTCTGGAGTTTTTCCTCACATGGTTGAGAACTTCAATGTCCTCTTCCGTGACAACAGCTCCTTCAACGAAAGCAATATCCAGCATACCGAAGTCCTGACCGGATGAGGCCATTGAGAAAACCCTCACATCCAGAGAATCGAAGATCTCCAGCAGCTGTTCCTCGCAGTTGAGGATAGCCAGCTGGTCCCCGGCACATGAGGTAAGACCGAATATTCCGACCTTCAACTTCATTTCCTGCCACCTCCCAAAGGACATACTCCGCTGGGACATTCCCCGCGGACATGGGACATGAACTCTTCTTCAAAGTTCTTGTAAGCGGTTGCAAATGGAGTTGATGCAGTTTTTCCCAGACCACAGATCGATGCTGTATCCATCACCTTGGCAATTGCCAGTGCCTGAACGACATCATCTTCGGTCATGGTTCCCTGCCTGGCTTTTTCAAGTATTGCAAGG
>JAUVBH010000273.1 GCA_030591285.1 Thermoplasmatota archaeon | reverse complement strand
GTGATCGAGGAGATCCGGGTGGGAATATTCCTCTCGGGAGCATCCTCCGTTAAGGATATGTCCTCAAAGAGATCAATGATCACAGGTGTCTCAAAAGAGATGATCGATACCCTTTTTCAGTGATATTATCATAATTTAATAACAACAGATAATCAGCGAAACCTATAAAAAACATCTTTAGCGGTATTATCTATTATAGAAGCATTAAAAATGCCTCGTAAAGATATCGGGATGCACTATGGGTCTGTTTGATTGGTTCAAGAAAGGTCGCGGGTCTTCAAAAAAGGCAAGTGATAAACCTATTGTTGAAGAACCAGTCGTTGCAAGTCCTCAACCTCCGGCAGAAGATCTGAAAAAGCTGAATCAGGAACTGGAGCTGGAGAAGAAGAGGAACAAGGAACAAGAATACCGAATGAGAGAGATGGAAGATCGTTTCACCAAGATGCAGGATAGCTGGACCACACTTCTGGAAAAACAGCAAAATGCCATTGAAACGATGTCAACCAAGATCAAGAATTCAAATGAACAACCCGCTCCCGTGAAACAAAAAGAAACAGAGCCACAGATCATTGATGATATCTCAAGAACCATTTCACAAACAATTGTTGAAGATAAGACATTTCACAATTTTGTAGTTGATGACGCAAACAGATTTCCGTATCTAGCAGCCGAAGCAGTTGCTACCGGAGTAGGTAGGAGATATAATCCGCTGTTCATCTATGGTGATGTTGGAGTTGGAAAGACCCATTTGCTGCATGCTATTGCCAATAAGATATTCGAAGTGGACCAATCCAAGATCCTTCTCTATTCATCCACAGAGAAATTCACAGATGAATTGATCAGATCACTTGAAAAGGATGACCTCGAAGGATTCAGAATGAGGTACCGCAACGTTGACGTCCTCTTGATAGATGATATCCAGATGCTTTCAGGAAGGGAAGCTACTCAGAAGGAGTTCTTCCATATGTTCAATCATCTGTATAACTCCGGAAAGCAGATAGTCCTCTGTTCAGACCGTCCGCCTGGAGCGATCAAGGAATTGGAAAACAGGTTGAAATCAAGGTTCGAGGGAGGTTTGATAATAGATATAAACGTCCCAACCTTCGAAGGGAGGAGACAGATCCTGCTCAACCTTGCCCAGGAAGAAGGATATTCGCTTTCCACCGAGGTTTTGGACTACATGGCTTTCTATCTGGATTCCAGTGTTAGAGAGCTTGAGGGCGGCTTCAACAGGGTGACCGCGTATGCATCTTTGATGAAGGAACCGATCACAGTTTCCCTGATCAGAAAGGTCCTCGAAGGTGTCCTTACAAAATTCGAATCAACAAAGAGGATCAGAGAAGAACCCAGGGAGGTCCTGGAGGAGACAGGTACGACGGTTCCTGTCCCTTCGGTCAGTCCATATTCTGATATAGAACTGGATCTCGAGGAGGAGACTGACAAGCTGGAGCAGGAGTTATTGTTCGAGCTAAAGAAAGATTCCTCCGGTTCCGAATGAACTGGGATCCTGAAATATCACAGAATCAAACCCAATATGTTAAATATATGCCTTTTTAATATCCAAAGGGTGTGAGCCATGGATGAATACGGGGATGAGGTTTACCTGGATTTCGAAAGTTTTCCCAAAACGGAAAGCTATGAGATAAAGAGAACATTTGCTTATCTTATAGACCAGATCATTGTTATGTTGGGAGTTCTTTTCGTCGCTCTCCTTTTATCAGTTGATCTGGCAGACTATACCACCTGGTTGATCATGCTGCTGATCGCTGGCATATTCAACTGGATAATCAAATCACTGATGGAGGGGATGAGGGGTGAATCGATCGGAAAGGGGATAATGGGACTCAAGGTAATAGATGCCTATGGGAAGGTCACGGTTGGTGAAGCACTGGTAAGGAATTTTTTAGAGATCGTACCCATTGTGTTGCCGATCCTTGATTTTGTCATAGGGATGGCAGTTGCCCAGGACAGCAGACAGAAACTGTTCGATAGCATCTCCAAGACCCTTGTTATCGAAGATATTCCAGTTATGGTCGAGGAGAAACCAAGGTACGTTCCAAGATCTGTCGTCAGAGAGCCTTCTCCAAAGGAGAAGGTAAAACTTGATTACAGGAGGATCAGGGTCGGACAATGCGCAAGGTGTGAAGCTCCATATCGTGTATTGGCCCCTGGAGATGATTCTTTCTCAGGTCTCTGGAACCATCGATGCACATGGTGCAATCATTTGATCACTGAAGACAATTGAAATTTCCGTTCTAACCTGGAAAAATGGTTAAGTAATCAACGGACCTTGGGATGTTGATGTCAACAAGCTGCGATAGGTGCTGTTCCACTGCAGTGATATTCATTAGATACAGCGGCCAGCATCTTTGTAGTGAACATTTTTTAGAGTTGATAAGGAAAAGGACCAGGAAAGAATCCAGGGCGCAGAATGTATTCAAACGAGGGCCCCGGATCGGTGTGGCACTTTCAGGTGGGAAGGATTCACTTTTAACAATGAAACTCCTACAAGAGATCGCGGAACCTTTCAGGGACAGATCGATAGTGGCGATCACCATCGATGAAGGGATAGATGGATACAGACCTTCATCTGTGGAAATATCCAAGAAGGTCACAAAAGAGCTTCAGATCGAGTGGCAACTCATCTCATATTCCGATCTATTCGGTATAGATCTAGATGAATTAGTGAAAAGGTCCGATCTGGGACCATGTTCAATATGCGGGATCTTGAGGAGAAAGGCTCTGAACCTATCTGCAAGAAAAGCGGGGTGTGATATACTTGTCACGGGGCACAATCTTGACGATGTCTCCCAGACCATCCTGATGAACATTATGAGTGCTGATGTACAGAGATTTGCAAGAATGGGTCCGCATCTTCAACCGATCCAAGGTTTCGTGCCCAGGGCTATGATATTGAGGACAACTCCCGAAACCGAGTCCTATCTAGCAGCACATCTACTGGATCTCCCTCTCCATGATGTCGAATGTCCATATGCTCAGGAAGCCCACAGAGGGTCCTTCAGAGACATCATATTGACTATGGAGATGGGGACGCCAGGAACGAGGCATTCT